>CALZJY010000042.1 GCA_945787925.1 uncultured Anaerosporobacter sp.
TTCCTATGCAATAACGAGAAAAAACAGGCAACCATTGGTTGCCTGCCCCTTTGCTATTCCCATAAATCATCCATCATGACTTGTATCTTCTTTGCGCGCTCTATCGTTGCTTCTGTATCAATGAGATACCTTCCGCCCTCTAGATACACCACATCGCCTGCCTGGATGTCAGCCGGAAACTTACTTCGTTCCACATCAAGCGTCGTCTTATCCTCTTGTTCTAAAACGACATATTCCTCTTCGAAACGATCTACAATCAACATACCTTCTGCCTCCTTACGGATTACAGCGTCCACATGCGTCATATCCCTCTTTTATTGCCTCTTGTCTAGATGCAAAGGATACTTGGTTCTCTTTTTTTGGAAGAGAGCTGCAAGCTGGAATATGGAATTTCTTCGATATCACATTTCCGATATACGAAGCTTTTTTGTTTGTCCCTGGTTTCTTTACCGGAGCCTTTGTATTGGCACTGTAATTGCTATTTGTTTTGGAGGACGCAATGCTTGCTCCACCAGTCGTTGTCACAATCTTCTTTCCGTCAGATTCCATCGTAATCGTCTTTTGTTTGTCCGTACGATATACCTCTACGTTAGCGCGTTTGAAATATGTCATTGTCTCCTTATGAGGATGGCCATACTTATTGTCAAGCGCACAGCTGATGACTGCATACGTTGGATTTACTTTCTTAAGCAGGGACTGGGATGTGGAAGAATGGCTTCCATGGTGTCCTGCCTTTAATACGGTTGCAGATAAATCAGCACCCGATTCTATGATATCTTCTTCCGCTTCTAATTCTGCATCTCCCATTAGTAAGAAAGAATTATCACCATGAGTTACTTTTAATACGATGGAACAATTATTATTGTCATCATAAGACTTCATCGGCCCTAAGATCGTTACCGTGGCACTTCCAAGAGAAATCGTGTCTCCCACCTTTGGTGCAGTAACTTTTAAGCCTTTTCTTGAAATTGCTGTGAGTACGTCTTCAAATGTCTTTGTATTATTTTGTTTCTTTGGCATATAGATCTTACCAATGTCTAATTTATTAATTACAACATCTAGTCCACCGATATGGTCTGCATCTGGATGCGTTCCAATCAGATAGTCGATCTTATCAATATTTCGTTCCTTTAGATAGCTAACAAGCCCATTTCCATACTCATTATTTCCTGCATCTACAAGCATCGTCTTGCCTTCTGATGTCAATAAAATGGAATCGCCTTGTCCGATATCAAGAAATTGTACTTCTAAACCAGAGCCTTTCTGGGATGGTACCTTCGTACTTGCATTCTCAAGAAGAGAGCCTTCCTTTTCTACCCCACAGGCCGCAAGTAACATAGTCATCATACAGAATACGATGACGGCTAATCTTTTCTTATACTTCATCATAACCTCCTATTTACTATTTATAATAGCAAAAAATAAAAGCCCTACAACCTAGGTATTTCCTAAATCATAAGACTTTTCTAGTGCGCCTCCAGGGGCTCGAACCCTGGACACCCTGATTAAGAGTCAGGTGCTCTACCAACTGAGCTAGAAGCGCATATTATGTTGTGTTTTTCGTATTTCCCTTACGCAAGTTTGATTATAAACCAATCATTTTTAAAATGCAACCCCTTTTCAAGAAAAAAATTATCTTTTCTACATTTTTCAATTGGAGTGAAATTTTAGGATATTTTTCCGCTATAAATCTTCCTATATGCATTGAATAACTACCCAAATACGACTATAATCTAAACAACAATATAAGTAGGAGAGTATCATGTCACGATTAAAGAAACCTAAGTTACCTAAGTTTACAAGACCATCAACTTCACATGAAAAAAGACTTCCTTTGGCTTCTACAAAAGAGCCAGAAAACGAAACGATCATCCTTGGAGAATTCACAGAACCAAATTCTCATCCTTGGAAGTTCGTACCCAACCAGACATATTTTACAATCGTCATCTATGGTCTGTTGTTCGTTGCATTAGGAACCTTGATTTTTATAGGCATTACCAATTGGGCAGGGGTAGTCGATAAGGTGAATGTCATCCTCACTACCTTAAGACCATTTATCATTGCTTTCTTTATTGCGTATATCTTAAATCCATTTGTGAAGTATATCGATCGTGTCCTTGAACGCTATCTGTTCAAAGACAAATTCGTAAAGGGGCGTAAGATTATAAGCATTGCGATTTCCTATGTCGTAGTAATCACCTTTATCACAATTACGATTCTCTATATCACGCCAGAACTAATCAACACGGCAAAAGATATCGAATCAAAATACAGTGCAATAAATATTGCAGATATTGAAGCAAAAATTACAAAAGTCGTAGATACCTTACAGATGCAATTCCCTGGCGTAGAATTTCAATCCTTAGAAAAGAAGATTAATGAATATCTTCCTCATTTCTTCGCCTATGGTACGAATCTGTTATCCAATATCGTGTCTCTTTCGGTTTCCATTGTGAAGATGTTAATCAACATCGTGCTTGCAATCGTAATCAGCTGCTATATGTTAGCGGATAAAAATGCATTAAGCTACAATGCAAAGAGAACGCTCTTTAGTATTTTCTCAAGACAAACTGCAATGAGTTTCCTTGAAACATTCCGTGAATGTAATACGATCTTTAGTAAGTTCATTATTGGAAAATCCATCGATTCTCTAATCATCGGCATCATCTGCTTTATCATTATGAACCTGTTAAAGTTAGACTATGCCATCTTGCTAAGCGTGATTGTTGGTATTACAAACATGATTCCATACTTTGGACCATTTATCGGTGCTGTTCCAGGTGTTATCATCTACCTATTTATTAATCCGGTACAAGCCCTAATCTTTGCTATCATGATCTTTGGCTTACAACAATTTGACGGGTTATACCTAGGACCAAAGATCCTTGGGGAATCCACAGGACTTACTCCATTATGGGTAATCTTCGGTATCACCGTAGGTGGCGCGTATGCGGGTGTGTTCGGCATGTTCATCGGGGTACCAGTCGTTGCAGTAATTGCCTTCCTTCTTAATAAGACGATTAATAATCGCTTACGTAAGAAAGGCGTTACGATCAAACAAAACCCATAACCAAACAAAGTGTGCATTAAAAAGGCGTACGAGCAATCGTACGCCTTTCTTTGTAAATCATCTATTTATGGCTAGTAATCTTTTCTACTAATGTGTCTCTTGGTACTACACCAACGATTTTCTCAACGACTTCTCCGCCTTTTAAGAAAATAACAGTTGGAATGTTCATAACACCGTATGTTCTAGCAATGTCTTGAGCATTGTCTACGTTAAGTTTTCCAATCTTAACGTCTGGCATTTCTTCTGCCAATGCTTCAATGATTGGAGCCATCATTTTACAAGGTCCGCACCAATCTGCGTAGAAGTCAACCACTACTAGTTTATCACTGTTTACTGCTTCTTCATTAAAATTCTGATTTGTAAATACGAATGCCATAATAAGCCTCCTTACTTTACTTGCTATTTGTTTTTTTATTGTCCGCCCGAAGTAATGTGGCAACCTCTTCCCAGGACTTCTGCAAATTTAATGCCTTTCGATTCAAGTCCACATTGGCACTAAACTTTCTTGATAATTTATTTTTCATCCCTGCCATATAGTACTCACCCAAATTCTAATCCTTTTACTATTATCATATTAGATTTTGGCTTAATGATTACTATATGCAAAAAGATTTCATTTATTCTTATTCCCCTTTTACTTCACGGGAAGCTACTAAGCGGTTGATTGGTTTTCCTTCTGCAGAAAACTTTGCTTCATATTCTGTCATAACATTTCCCTCTACATATTCACTGTTGTGAAGGTCAAATGTATGGTTTTCTAAGTTCCAGCCAGCTTCTACTACTTCTTCTAAGGAGAAGTCGAATAACTCACGGTTATCTGTCTTGAAGATTACTTGTCCATCTTCTTTTAAGATGGTATTGTATCTTGCAAAGAATTGTCTAGAAGTCAGACGGCGTTTTGCATGACGATCCTTTGGCCATGGATCAGAGAAGTTTAAGTAAATTCTTGCAACTTCGCCTTTTTCAAATACTTCTTCAATTGCTTCTGCATCCATGCGGATTAGCTTAAGGTTTGGAAGTTGTAATTCGTCTTGTTTTTCAATCGCACGGATGATTACGCTCGAGAATTTTTCAATTCCAATATAGTTAATCTCTGGATTTTGTTGTGCTAATGTTGTGATGAATTGGCCTTTTCCCATTCCGATTTCGATATGAATCGGATTGTCATTGCCAAATACTTCACTCCAGTTTCCTTTTTGCTGTTCTGGCTCATGGATTACAAAGGCACTAGCACTAATCTTTTCTCTAGAACCCTTTACATTTCTGAGTCTCATCTATGTTCTCTCCTTTATGTCAACCTAATAATTGGTGCTTTTATTATTTCCATAACTAGCATACGTTAATACTTCCTTTTCGTCAAATTGAATTTTTCAAACATTACACTAGTATTTTATAAGGGATACTCTTATAATAGGAGTATGTTGGAAATATATGTTAGTTCCTAACTAATCTTGTCATTCATAATGAGTATGCTATTTGATAGGAGGCTATCTATGGAAAAGGTGATTACTGTATTATCTGAGATTGAAGATAAAGCTACCAAGATCCTAGACCGTACGAAAGATCAAAAGCAGCAATTGTACGAACAGCTAAATCGGGACATCGCAAAGCTCGAACAAGAGATTCGGACCGAGACAAATACGAAGCTTGCTAGATTGCAAGAAACCATGAATGCAGAGATTGAAGAGGAAAAGAGGACACTCCTTGAGAATTGTGAAGAGGAGCTTGTATCTCTTGATACTACGTTCCATGCGAATCATGAAGCCCTTGTAGAGGAAATCTTTGCACGGATTATTAAGCCGTGACTAGAGCCGTCAAAACAGTTTCTCAGAAAGGGGGGATCCTCATGGAACGGGGACTATTAACCTACAGCGGAATCATTGCCAAAGTACACGCATTAGAAGGCCATCTGCTTGTACAGGAAGATTATGAAAAAATCGCCTCCCTAGAAAGTACTTCGGACTTCATAACCTTTCTTAAGAACAAACGAGGATATCAGAAGGTGTTTCAAAACTATGATGAGAGTACGCTGCACCGTGTGAAGATCGAACAGCTCTTATCCATTGCACCAATCCTTGATTTAGAACGGCTTTACCAATTCGCAACTGTCGAACAACGCCCCATACTTTCCCTTCTGCTAGTTCGGTATGAAGTACGGACGGTGAAGGCATTGCTCGAACTGGTATACTCCAAAGAGATGCCAAGCAATTTCTATTCTTTTGATCCTTTCTTTGCTGCACACTCCCATATTCCAGTGGAGGCACTTGCAGCTTCTAAAACGATGGATGAATTTATTCAGAATTTACAGGGTACCAGATATTATGACTTATTCCTACGTCTTCAGGCCACAGGACATACTACCCTGAGAGACTATGCAGTACAGTTAGATATCTTCTACTTTACTTATGTCTGGAAAACCAAAGATCGAATCCTAAAAGGTACGAATAAGAAGATTATCACCGAACTCTACGGAGTACAGGCAGACTTACTGAACCTACTATGGATTTATCGTTCCAAACAATTTTTTGATATGGATCCTACTGAAATTCTAACGACCATCCTTCCTATCCATTATCATCTCAAAAAAGATGAACTCAAAGTACTGATCGAAGCCATTTCCGCAGAAGAATTTATGAAGCTGGCTCAGAATACCTATTATGGAAAAGGACATCTAAGTCTTGCTACTTTGGATATGGAAACCTTCTATAAAAAGAACTCGCTGCTTGTCTATAAACGGCTCAGCTCAACCTATTCAATATCCATGGCTCCCGTCTTGCGATTTCTCTATGAAAAAGAGCAAGAACTAGATCGCCTGACTACTGCCTTGGAATGCATCCGTTACCATCTAGAACCAAATGAACTATTAAAGTACCTAATGCTTTAAGGCTGCTGACAGGAGGTGCTAATTGTGATAGAAAAAATGCAGTTTATCAATATTACTGGTCCAAAAACTGATATTGATCGTGTTGTAAATGACTACCTTAGCAAATATGACATCCATCTTGAGAATGCCCTCACAGAATTATCCAATGTGACCGACTTAAAACCATTTATCGAAGCCAATCCCTATAAAGACCTCTTAGTAAAGGCGGAAGAGCTCGTACATTTACTCGGGAAAGATGCCGTTCCAAATGGAAGCCAACTCACGTTAGAAGAGGCTACTTCGATCATCAATGAGATGACGACGACAATCTCTAAGCTAAATGACACGAAACATTCCCTAAAGGACAAACGAAACCACTTCCGAGAACTCTTACAAAAGATTGAGCCATTTCGAATGCTCAATTATGACTTAAGAAAGATTCTTCATTTCCAATTCATCAAATTTCGGTTTGGCCGAATCTCTCACGAATACTTCGATAAATTCTCTAAATACATATACGACAACCTAAATACGGTATTTTATGAATGTGATAACGACAAGGACTATGTCTGGGGCGTTTATTTCGTTCCAGAAACAAGCATCGACGAAGTCGATGCCATTTATTCCTCCCTTCATTTTGAGCGGATCTTTCTAAGCGATGAATACGATGGCACGCCAGAAGAATCCTATCAGACGATGAACCGTTCCTTAGAACAGGTGCTTTCCGACATCAAGGTTCTATATGCCAAGACCAATATGTATCTAACGGAACATTCGGGAGAACTATTAGATGCCTATGCCGTGATCAAAACACACTATCGCAACTTTGATATTCGAAAAATGGCCGCCCTTACCAACGAGCGTATCGACCATAGTGACAGCACTACGTTCTATATCCTCTGCGGATGGATGGCAACCAACGACTGCAAGAAGTTCATACGGGAGATTTCAGAGGATCCTCTCGTATTTGTGATTACCGACTCCCAAGGAAGCGAGGGTTCTACGAAGCCTCCCACGAAGCTTAAGAATCTTCCCTTCCTAAAGCCCTTCGAACTATTTGTAAAGATGTATGGACTTCCTGCGTATAATGAATTCGACCCGACTCTTCTTGTGGCACTTACTTACTCCTTTTTCTTTGGAGCGATGTTCGGAGACGTCGGTCAGGGACTTTGCCTTGCGATTGGAGGGTTCCTTCTCTACCGATGCAAGCATATGGATATTGCCGGAATCATTTCCATCGCCGGATTGTTTTCCACGGCATTCGGATTCGCCTACGGCTCTGTCTTTGGATTCGAGGACTTGATTCCTGGATTCTTTATGAAGCCGATGCACAATGTAATGTCGATCTTGATTATTTCCGTCTGCCTTGGAATTGTGATGATCTTAGTCTCAATCATCCTAAACATCTTAAACTCCATCCGGCAGAAAGACTATGACCACCTGCTGTTCGACTCTAATGGAATTGCGGGACTTATCTTTTATGGTGGCGGTATTTCCTGTATTGCAATGGCTGTCCTTGGGTATGCACTCCCTGCTACGATCCTAATCATGCTTCTCTTAGGCATTCCACTTGTGACCATGTTCTTTAAAGAACCACTCACCAAATGGATCACCCATCAGAAACAGGAGTTTCCAGAAGGAAAAGCCATGTTCGTGATTGAATCCATCGTAGAGCTTTTCGATATCCTGCTTTCGTATACGACCAATACGGTTTCCTACCTGCGTGTCGGCGCATTTGCCCTTTCTCATGCAGGTATGATGAGCGTCGTATTGATGCTAGCAGGCGCGGAATCTGGCAGCTCTACCAACTGGATCATTATCATCATCGGCAACCTGATCGTTGCAGGCATGGAAGGATTAGTCGTTGGTATTCAAGTGCTCCGTCTAGAATACTATGAGATCTTTGGCCGATTTTATCGAGGCACTGGAAAGGAATTTAAATCCTTCCAGGAAAACAAATAATAAGGAGGAACTTTCTATGTTAACACTATTTAAATTGGTTGTAATATCCGCGCTTCTCTTAAGCATCCTTGTTCCCTTTGGCTATTTTGCTGTCAGTGCGCGGAAAAAAGGAAATTTTAAGATTGCCCTTGGTTGTAATACCGTCTTCTTCTTTGGAACCTTGATCATCGCAGATGTCTTGATCTTCAGCGGAAAGGTATCTGCCGCTGGAGCATCTGCTGCGGCAGCAACCTCTGCAGATGGCTTAAAATATATCGGGGCAGCACTTTCCACCGGCCTCTCCTGTATCGGCGGTGGTATTGCCGTAGCCTCTGCTGCTAGTGCCGCACTGGGGGCCATGAGCGAAGACCAGACGATCATGGGTAAAGCATTGATCTTCGTAGCGCTTGCAGAAGGTATTGCATTATACGGATTATTGATTTCCTTAGTAATGCTCTTTCAATAAGAAATAGGTGATTCTATGAAGATGTATTTAATCAGTGACAATATCGACACGTATACTGGCATGCGGCTTGCTGGGGTCGATGGCGTAATCATCCACTCCAAAGACCATTTAAAAGACGAACTTGAACAAGTGATGGCGGATAAGGAAATCGGCATCCTTCTCATTACTGAAAAGCTAAGCAACGAATTTCCGGAAATCATCAACGAAATCAAGCTAAACCGCCTGCTTCCTCTCATCGTAGAGATTCCAGACCGTCACGGTACCGGAAGAAAACCGGACTTCATTACCTCTTATGTCAGTGAAGCCATAGGATTAAAATTATAGCGGAAGGATGTGAATTCCTATGAAATTAGATATTAAACTCGATCACTTCTATAAATCGGTGATTGATGATGCGACTGCCAAAAGTGCAGCCATCCTAGCTGACTATAAGAAACAGTTATA
The DNA here is from genome assembly GCA_945787925.1 of uncultured Anaerosporobacter sp. Taxonomy (GTDB): domain Bacteria; phylum Bacillota; class Clostridia; order Lachnospirales; family Lachnospiraceae; genus KM106-2. Next base: position 8,785 of record CALZJY010000042.1, read on the forward strand.
CGCACTATACGATAAACGTCGAGAAGAACTCCTTGCAAACCAGGCGCTCACCCTTAAGACGGAAGCAAGCAACGTTGCTCGTGAAAAGAACAAACAGCTTTCCTCAGAATCTCTTATGATCCGCCGTAGGATCAGCGAGAAAAAAGATGCTCTGAAGAATACCCTTTTTGAGGATGTTTCCGAAAAATTACGACAATTTATGACTACACCTGCTTACGAGGAACTTCTCGTAAGCCAAATTACTGCTGCACTCGCCTTTGCAAATGGCGATCCGATTACGATTTATCTCAATCCATCGGATGCCAACAAGCAGCACGCATTAGAGCAAAGGACCGAGACGCCGCTCACCATCAGCACGATTGATTTCATTGGTGGAACCCGGGCTGTCATCCATGAACGGCATATCTTAATCGATAATTCCTTTATTACGAAATTGACCGAAGAAAAAGAACAATTTCAATTCTAGATAAGGAGGCTTGTTCCATTATGCAAATAACAGGTCATATTTATGGTATTAACGGACCCGTGGTAACCATAAAAGGAAATACAGGATTTCGAATGTCGGAAATGGTCTATGTCGGAGACCAACATCTCGTTGGCGAAGTCATCGGCCTGACGAAGGACCTTACGACCATCCAAGTATTCGAAGAAACTACGGGACTCAAACCGAAACAACTAGTCTATGGCACGGGGCAGCAGATGTCCGTCGAGCTAGCTCCTGGCATCATTGGAAACATCTTTGATGGAATTGAACGCCCTCTGAACGTGATTGCATCCCAAAGCGGTGCATTCATTCCAAAAGGAGTCCGTGTTTCTAGCCTGGACGAACAAAAAAAATGGAGTGTCCATCTAACGGTCTCTCCTGGAGATAAGGTATACGGAGGGACGATTTTTGCTGAAACAAGGGAGACTAGCGCAATCGTCCATAAATCCATGGTGCCTCCTTTCTTCGAAGGCACAGTGCTTTTTGTCGTCTCGGATGGGGACTACACAATTCGCGAACCACTCGTGACCATCCAGACTCCAAAAGGAGAAGAAGTAACCCTGACCCTTGCACAAAAATGGCCTATCCGTATTCCAAGACCAACTGCCAAACGTTTTGCGTCCGACCGGCCACTGCTTACGGGGCAGCGAATCATCGATACGCTCTTTCCCATCTCCAAAGGCGGAACTGCCGCAATCCCAGGCGGATTCGGTACAGGGAAGACAATGACTCAGCATCAGCTCGCAAAATGGTCCGATGCGGATATTATCATTTACATAGGATGCGGCGAACGTGGCAATGAAATGACCAATGTTCTTGAAGACTTTAGCAAATTAGTCGATCCGAAGTCCGGCAATCCGTTATTAGACCGTACTACACTGATTGCCAATACTTCGAACATGCCAGTAGCCGCCAGAGAGGCGAGCATCTATACAGGCATCACATTAGCAGAATATTACCGGGATATGGGGTATCACGTAGCCATCATGGCTGACTCCACTTCCAGATGGGCCGAGGCACTACGAGAACTCTCTGGCCGTTTGGAAGAGATGCCCGCAGAAGAAGGATTCCCCGCC
>CALZJY010000043.1 GCA_945787925.1 uncultured Anaerosporobacter sp.
ATATTTGAATGAAAATTATTTTACATGGCATTGTATAAAAGGAATTGATAAAGGTTTATGTGATACGGATCGTTGCTTCTATTTAAAACTAGAGGATAACTTATATTGGTTTATATGGATGGAGAAGGTAGTTCCAACTATTGGGACTGTTGTGGAGGATTTAAGTCCCAGAAGTGATGAGATCTTATGGTAAGATTTACGGTTATGAATCCTATGATATGACTAAGGTCACTAATTTCCCAGTTGGTAGCTATGCTAAGCGTCTAAATTATACACAATACTAAGAAAACGAGGACAAATGTGAAGAAATACTTTACGATTGGCGAAATTTCAAAATTATTTAATATCCCGATCAAGACATTGCGTTATTATAACGAGATAGGCCTGTTAACTCCTGCGTATACGAATCCAGACAATAACTATAGATATTATTCAGTGGAACAGTTTATTATTATTATTGATATTATAAGAAATTCCAAAATGATGGGATTGTCATTGGAGGAGATTCGGCACAATATCAATGCAAGATATTCTATTAGTGATAATATTCAGATTTTGGATAAACAGATTGATTCATTTGAAAATAATATCAAGAGGCTTATGAGGATTAAGGAATCTATGGAGAGTAGAAGAAAGACGTATAAGCAAATTGCGAGTATTAGTATGAATCAAGTGTATATTTCGTATGAAAAGGAACGAAAATATTTGTCATATGATTATGTCTCAGAAAATATTGATGAGCAGGAGATTAATTTCAGAAAGGTCATATTAGAAGCTGGATGTTTACAGGATGAAGTATATTCAATTTTCGGCACAGGAGCAAGATATGATACCTATGTGAAAGAAGGAAAAATTATTAATCCGGACATTCGATATTATGTAGATAACGAGGAGCCGCGTAGATGTAACGTGTTACCAGAAGGAAATTATGTAACAGTCGTATTTGATGATAATGCGTATAATAAGTATAAATATTATGAAATGATACTATCTTATGTGAAAAGTAATAACATAGAGGTAGTTGGTGATTTTAATGAGACATGGATTATTCCAAGGATCGGTGAAGATGGTCAGGAGACTACTGTGGTGAAGTTGGATCTAATGTGTAAGTAGGGCGTGAAGTAAAATATAATAGAAAGAATAGGACCGGAAATTGATCCGTTCTTTTTTTGTGCCTAGAAAATTTCGAAAAAAGGAGAAGTAGTATTTCATGAATACGTTTATTGTCGGAAATAATAAAACTACAAGTACTGTAGGAGGGATTGAAAATGAAAAAAGATACCGAGAAGTTAGAACGTTATTTTACATTGTTTGATGAATCAAGAGTAAGTAGTGAGGCTAGAGCTAAGTTAATTAATATTTTTTCTCAAGACATGTCCTTTGTATTAAATGGGTACAAGAAAGATGGAATTAGAGAATGGGAAAAGTTTCTAGATTTAATATTTAAAAATAATATTGATATTAAACATATGTATGAGGGATGGAATTTTAATGAGGAAAGTAAAAGATATGAAACCTCCATTTCTAATAGATATGCAATTCATTACACAGTTTACACTGGGATTTAGTTACAGAGTTAATTTTATAAATTATTTATTATTTTAAACGAAAGTATATTGTATAATATCTTAAATAATGAAACAAATATAAGTGAGGTATTTTTATGAACGAAATGATGAATCAAGCCAAAGCAATAAAAGAAGACTTGATTACTTTTAGAAGAACAATTCATAGCAATCCTGAAGTAGGTGAAGTGTTACCGAAAACGACATCTTATGTAATGGAGAAGTTAAAGGAATTTGGATATGAGCCACAGGAGATCTGTGAAAGTGGTATCGTTGCAACAATTGAGGGTAGTGAACCTGGAAAAACGTTTTTATTAAGAGCAGATATGGATGCACTATCAGTAAAAGAAGAAACAGAATGTGACTTTAAGTCAGAGAATGGCGCTATGCACGCATGTGGTCACGATATGCATACTGCGATGCTGTTAGGTGCGGCCAAACTCTTAAAACAAAATCAAGATCAAATTAAGGGAACAGTAAAGTTAGTATTCCAGCCAGATGAAGAAGGATTTACTGGTGCAAAAAAAATGATAGAAGCCGGAGTGCTGAAAAATCCACAGGTAGATGCAGCCATGGCAATGCATGTTCATTCTGGAACACCTTCTAATCTTGTATTATGTGGATTAGGCACAAGCATTGCTGGATGTAATAGATTTAGAATCGTTGTAAAAGGAACGGGAGCTCATGGAGCTATGCCAGAGCAAGGAGTAGATCCAATCAATATAGCTGCCCATATATACTTATCCTTACAAGAAATTATTTCTAGAGAAGTCTCTGCTACGAAACCAGCCGTTTTAACCATCGGTAAATTTTCCGGAGGAGATGCACCAAACATCATTCCTGAGGAAGTAATCATGGAAGGTACTATTAGAAGTCTAGATAAAGAAACTGGAGAATTTATCTTTAATAGAATGAACGACATCGTAGTATCTACTGCTAAGATGTTTAGAGGGGAAGCGGAACTAATCGAATTATCATCGGTACCTCCATTAACGAATAATGATGAGTTAGTAGAGGAAGTTACTTCCTATCTAAAGGACTTATTAGGCGAGAAGTCAGTAATCGTATTTAACCAAGGGGGAATGGGATCAGAAGATTTTGCTTCTTATTCCCATGAAGTACCAAGTATCTATGTTATGTTAGGTGCTGGTTCTAAGCACGAAAACCCTCTATATGGTGAAGCAATGCATAATCCAAAGGTAGTATTTAATGAAGATATTTTGGTTACAGGTGCGGCTATGCATGCATATTCAGCGATTATGTGGCTAAAAAATAATTAAGATTCAAGAAAAAAGAATAGATAAAAAGAAAAGCATAGAGAAGCAAGCGTCTTGTCTATGCTTTTTTCTTGCATAGGAAGTTGCATGATTGGGACTAGGAAACGCATTACTTCTTTCTTTTTTGGACAAAATAACTGTACAAAGGAGATGATTAGATGGGTAAGAAAATCATAAGCCAAACCATAATATTTGTGGTAATGATAGGGCTGATTGTTGGGTTTAGTGTTATATTTGGTTCGGAAAATACGCTAATCGGTGTAACGACAATCACAGCAGTATTAATGCTTTTAAGTAAGGACTTTTCCTTAAATCCACTCAGTACGGCATTGAAACTCATTTGTTTTAATGTCTTGATGGGAATTGTTACTTTTATCGCTGCAAAAAATGTTTGGTTAGGCATACCGCTTAATTTTATATTTTTATTTGTTATGGGCTATACTCTTTCCTATAATCTGAGTTCACCAAGCTTTGTGCCATTTAATCTTCAATATGTATTTACGCTAAGCACACCGATTACCATTGCCCAGCTCCCTAAAAGATTGATAGCATTGGCGGTGGGGGCTATTTTAGTGGTTTTGGCTCAGGTTATCTTCAATAAAAATAAAATATCAAAACAAGGAAATACAGTACTAGTAGGCGTATGTTCTGGTTTGATTGATAAATTAGCATTACTTGAAGCAGGAAAACCATTTGAAGAGTTAGAACAAAAAGTTCAGCAGGGCATAGGGAAATTTCGAAGATTTGTCTATAACAAAAGGGAGCAGGACTTTTATCTTACGAGAGAAAGCAGAATTAAGTTAGATCTATCCTTGGAACTTGAGAAGATCAATGATGCCATCAATGAATTAGCATTGCAAGAAGATGCAGTACGCATTTTAAATGATCAAGGATTTAAAGAAGACTTTATATCAGTAATAGACATTGTTAAGGGATGTCTTGAAAAGGAGGAGAATTTAAACCAACTGGACGAATCATTTAGTACTGTATTTGATAAGTATAATGCAGAACGAAATACTAGTGTATTTCAGCTAAAAGTTTTAAATTCCTTATCTTTTATTAAGCAATCCTTATATGAGCTAAAAGAGCTTGATAAGAGCAAGTATAATGCGATCAGTAAGCATGAACCAATTCCGGCAAATTATCAGCTGAAAAACATATATATAAAGAGTTTCCAATCCAATTCATTGAAGTTCTCATATGCATTTCGATTGGCACTTGGTATTACGATCAGTGCATTTGTTGTTGGTTTCTTTAAGATTGCAGAGGGAAGATGGATCGTTTATACGGTGAATTCATTAAGTCAGCCTTTTTATGAAAAGTCTAAGCAGAGGTTGAAAGACAGACTGCTTGCAACCATAATTGGTGTTATCATAATAGGGATTGTGTTCTCTGTGATCAAGGGCTCTACAGCAAGAACACTGACACTTATGGTAATTAGCTATTTCTTAAGTTATAACAGTGCATATAGATATACGACCATTAATGCAACGGTATCTGCAATCGGTGCTGCAGCCTTGTATGGAAATACCTTTGTTCTAAGCCTGGATCGAATCCTATTCGTAGCAACTGGAGCGGTACTAGCGATACTACTCAGTAAATTTGTATTTCCATATAAAGTGGAAGATGCTAGAAAAGATCTGATTGACTTATATGATAAGACGATTGCGAGCCAGATCGATATCGTCACTGATTTCCTACAGAAAAAGAAGACAGCGGATGAGGCAATGAAGAATGAAATACTAAGAGGCAATATGATAGAAGAACGATTGTTGGAGAATGAGATGAATCAAGAAGATAAGAATCTTGATAAATATTTAGAAAGCCAACGTTCGATTGCAATCGGAATTGCTGATTTGTACCGTTGGATCAAACGGCATTATGTGGATACTGTTTTCCCAATGGAGGAAAAGGCAAAGATCGATCAATTACTAGCGGATAAAGAAGAAATTTCGTATGATCGCATCGAGTCATTCATTAATAATTCAGAATCTACGTATTCACTCAGTAGCAAAATCGCTGTGATTAATTATATAGAAATCGTAACACAGATGAATCGGGTGAAACGATTGAAAGCTTCCTGTCTTATTTAAAGGGAAAAGGAGAGAAGAGTGAGAAGCAAACCGTTCTTCTCTCTTTTTTTACGCGAACAACGAGCCAAAGTCCTGCTTGCATGACCTTGGCGACTGTCGCGATAACGAGAGAAACTTGCAAAGCGTGTTTCTTCTCGTTATGGCAATGGATACGTGTTATTTATTAAAGATTTCATTTACTAAAATTGGAAATTGCGTAGTTGTATAGTATAATGAGAGATAATGAAATTTATAGGGGGGATTGCAATTGGCGATCATCGGAATCGATTTAGGGACAACGAATAGCTTGGCAGCTGTTTGGAAAGAGGATAAGAGCGTGCTGATTCCCAATGTATTTGGAGAGTATCTTACGCCATCCGTAGTACATATTGATCAAAATGGAGAAATCATAGTTGGAAAGATTGCAAAGGAAAAACTAATTACAGAACCAGAGAATACTATGGCGAGTTTCAAAAGGGATATGGGAACAGATAAGGTATACACTCTTAGGAACCGGGAGTTTACTCCAACCGATTTGTCCTCCTTTGTCCTTCGTAAATTAAAGGAAGATGCAGAACAGTATCTGCAAGAAGAAATAGAAGAGGCAATCATAAGCGTGCCTGCATATTTTAATGACAATCAGCGGAGTGCTACAAAGCTTGCAGGAAGGCTGGCTGGTCTTAAGGTGGAACGTATTATAAATGAACCAAGTGCAGCAGCCCTATATACTCAGATGCAAAATAAACAGGAGGAATGCCGTTATCTTGTGGTGGACTTTGGTGGAGGAACGTTAGATATTTCCGTAGTGGATATCTTTGATGATGTAATTGAAATTGTAGCGGTAGCAGGGGATAACCATCTTGGCGGTGATGATTTTGATACACTGCTAATGGAGACATTTATTGAAAAGAATAGATTAGAGATAAAGAAGCTTACCAAACAGGAAAGGCAGAGTATCAGAAAGGAAGCAGAACGTGCAAAGATTGCATTCTCAAAAGAGAAGGAAGTTCAAATGAATGCATTTATTGGAGGTATGGAGAGGACACTTTCAATAACGGAAAAAGAATTTATCAATCTTGGAAAGGACTTATTTATAAGGATGCAAGAGCCAATCGATAAGGCACTTCAGGATAGCCAGTTTTCCTTAGAAGAGATTGATGAAGTTATCATGGTAGGTGGTTCCTCCCATATGCCATCGGTAGTCAATTATGTACATTATATATTAAAGAAAGAACCTAAGATTAGTGCAAATCCAGATGAAGTTGTAGCGCTTGGAGTGGGAACATATGCCGGAATCAAGGAGCGATTTGAGGCAGTAAAGGATATTTTGATTACGGATATCTGTCCGTTTACATTAGGAGTAGGGATTGTTGATGAGTATAGTGACGAGCTTAAGATGTCGCCTGTGATTGAACGTAACTCTACCCTTCCAGTCAGCAGAGAGCAAATGTTCAATACCATAATGCCTGGACAGACAAGGGTAAAAATTTTCATCTGTCAGGGAGAACACCGCTATGTAAAAGATAATACGGTACTTGGAATAATGGAATTTAATGTTCCTTGCTCTAAGGATTCGATACAATATATTCTTGTTCGATTTACCTATGATATCAATGGAATTCTTGTGGTAGATGCAAAGATTTGTTCTACTGGGGAGATTATTAACAAGTGTATCGTAGGCAAGAATACGACGATGAATGAGGAGGAGATTACGGCTAGAGTGAAGGAATTAGAGGAGCTTAAGCTTCATCCGAGAAAGCGTGATAAGAATCGATTGATCCTTGCAAAGATAGAGCGTATTTTTGAAGAGAATGTAGGAGAAATCCGCAAATTTGCAGACTACTTAATTGATTATTATAATGCCGTCCTAGATACTCAGGATGCTAAGAGAATTGCATGGGTAAATCATCGTATGGAATATATTTTAGAACTGTTTGAAACAGAGCCAGCAAACAGGGTTATTTTTGAAGTAAGGAAATATATGCACGATGAGGGGATGGTAGAGTAATATGAAGAATTGCTTTCAAGTGCTTGGTATACAGGAAACGACGGATCAGCGTGCCATTAAAAAGGCTTATGCAGTATTGGCAAGGAAGTACCATCCAGAAGAAGACCCAGAGGAATTTAAAAGAATTCATCAAGCCTATGAGGAGGCTTTAGAATATGCAAAGAGCGGCAAATCAATTCCTTATGAGCAGACGGTTTTCCAGCAGGAGATGTTTGAACCAGAAAACGTAGAAGAGAAGAGGATAGAGCACGAGCCAGAACAGCCAGCAGCAAAGCAGTTTGAGGAAGTATATGAAAGCTGGGAGGATATAGAAGAGGAAACTCTACAGTATGAGAAAGTGTACGAGACATGGGAGAACAAAGAAAAGAAGATGCCATGGAAGCAGGAGCTGTATGATGAGCTATTTCGAGAGTACGAGGCAAAGGGATATCAGATAGATCTTGGAGCATTAATTAAGATACTAAAACAAAAAAAGTATAAAGAACCATTACAAGACTTGGAAAACCAGGCGTTAATATTAGACGCAGTTGCACTCTGGCCTAAAATAACGAAGGAGCATTTAATAGGGCTAAGGAACGCCATGAATACTGAGAATACAACAAAAAAAACAAAGCCCCAAAAAAGGAGCAGAAGAGTTCTGGTACGGATTTTTGCAATCTATCTGATATACGTTGTGATAAAAACACTTTTTGCACAGTCTTCTCAGAACTACAATAGGGAGGAGATGGGTTGGACACAGTATTCCTATAAAGATTTGTACCCTTTAACCAAAGCGAGGGAGATGGAAGAGTACAATTCTAAATACGCATTCAAGGTGTATGAACAGCGGATTGATAAGCTGCTAGAAGAGATGGAAGAACAATTTTCTAGCTATAAGAACGGAGAGAAGCTGTTAAAGGAATGTGAGGGGAAAAAGGAAAAGACCATTGTAAAGGAGGGAAAAGACCGCATAAATAAGGTAAATAAGATTGCCAATAAGATTCAGGAAAAGTTCAAGGAGGAAGTTAGCAACAAGTCAAAAACAAGCCAGAGTGACGATACGATCAGCGGGCCTGTCAAAATTCAGAAAGAAATATACGTACAAGCAGTAAATAAAATAACTCCTCTTTATGTCACAGCTTGTACTAATTTGGAACGTTCCTTTAGTGAATTAAGAAAAGGAAAAATCAGTATGGCAGAATATGATGACGAATACAGTGGGTATGAAACAGAGTTAAAAAGGCAGAATCTATATAGATCATCCAAAGAGTAATGATGTTATGGGTAAGTGGAGATGCATTTGCAAGACGAGGTTCTAGATAAAAGAACCTCGTTTTTTTGTTGCATAGGAAATAAAGTTGCAAAAAATATTGATTTTGTATAGTATAAGAAAAATAAAAGATATTGTGGCATTTTGGAGGAGTGATGCGTATATAGAGTGAAAGGAGTGGAATAATTGGCCAATCAATTAAATCAGATAGAAGCAATACAAAAGATGCCAACAAGATATCGGATTGTGATTCAATTGTACTATTATGAAGGCTATTCTACAAAAGAGATTGCAGAGATTACAAAACAAAAGTATGGGACAGTATAAAAATTATCTGGATCGTATCAGTATAGATCCAGATAGGGAGAATCGTATTATAAATGATATAGTACATAAGTCAAAATACGATCAAAAGAAGAAAAGGTATTGGAATACGGGATGGGTCGCAGGTGTTGCACTCTGTATAGTATGCGTTTGTGTAACAGCAGTTAGACTTAATACAGGTCATAAAATGAAGACTCAATCTGAAAGTATTATTGGACTGCCTGTGGAGAATTATAGTTTATCCGATTACATGGGAGACACCTCCTCGTTTATGGACAGAATTGTGTTTTCACAGCTTTCAGATTTTGCTGAATATTCGGGGATAGATGCTTTTGTTTATGTGAAAGTATTAGATACGAGCTTATGGAAGGAAGAAGGAATTGGATTGCAGAAACAACATGCAACGGTAAAAGTTCTTTCTACATTAGATGGGAACAAGACGGACATTCCAAATCGTTTGACGATCATTCAGTCACTTTATGGTGGATGTGTTGGCAATGAGCAAACCAATTTAGTTCGAAAAGGAGGGGTATATGTATTGCCGATATGGAACACAGAGAATGGATGGGAAGTAGTAGGGGATCTGGATGTACTGTTCGAGATTGATGATAAAGGGAAAATATGGTCACATTCATCCTATAGGGAATTTGCAAAGTTTGATGGACTAGACCACAGCGCAGTCAAGAAAGAACTAAATGAACTAAAAATGATGAGGAAAACACTACATTGTTCCGATACAAAAAGAACTTGAGGAGTTTGCACAGCCAGTTCTTATAGAGCAGATCAATCAGTAAGTTTGTTTGTGAGGGAAAATAGATGAATATGTATTATTTATACGATATTAATAAAGAGGGATATAATAAGATATTAGACTATTTATATAAAAATTGTGAGATGTTTTATTTGGTAGAGCCTATGGCAGATTCAGAAGATTTTCCAGAGGAGTTACCTTCACCAAAAGATAACTTAGTAGAGTATTTGATAGAAAGAAAAAGAGTAACTTCATGGGCGGGTACAAAGATAAAAATTAAGAATAAAAAGAGAAAAGCGGTAGAGCATTCCTATAGATGCTGTAAGAATAGTGTAGAAAAATTACGTTTTTATGAATCTTTTTTTGAATATGACGACCAGATGGATATTGCATTTTTCAAAGACAATCAGTGTGTATTATTTGCGATTACTCATGAAGAAATCCTTATGGTAGATATGGATTTCTGGCAGGGATTTTTTAAAACGATTCCATGTTCTATCATTAAGGCAAAGAATTTTAAATGATAGTTACGAATGAAAAAGGAGATTAAAATACAACTATGTATTGAAAAAAATAGAGAAGAAGGAATTCCGTATCAAGCGGAGTAGTGGTATGGTAAAGTGACGGTGGCTATGCCATGATATCGAAATTAAAAATATAAAAAATTTAGTTTAGACTGAAAAAGAAAGAGTACATAGTTTTAGAGTAGGAGAAAGGAAGAGAAAGATGATTACAAAACAAGTCACGCCAGAGTCGAACTTCTTTACAGCCAAATCGAAAGACCGGAGCAGAACTGGAGCAGTATTTGAAGGAGCATTATCCTGTAACAAAAATAAGTACCAAAGTTAGTTCTGTCGTTGTTATTGCGGCGTTGTTTACAGTAGAAAGGATGATTGGCTATCTGGCGGGTTATGTTAGGAGCGATTTTAGTACATATCCAATCCCAGTCTTTGTTTGGACGGTGTTGTTTGGAATTACATTTGGAGTGGCATATCGATTGATTTGTCCAATTTATGATAAGAAAGCACATGGCATGGGGCTATGCAATAGTATCGTTCTTACCTTAGGGGTGAACTGGATTT
>CALZJY010000044.1 GCA_945787925.1 uncultured Anaerosporobacter sp.
AATACGAAAATAAGCAATTAAAACTCACAAAACAAGGCCTGATTCTTGAACGAATGGCCGTTGGTCTTAGCGCCAGCTCCAATCGATTTAAGGCCATGATTCAAGAGTTAGAAAAAAAGCAAAAAAATTTCAACATTGGGGTAACTGCAACCGTAAGTGAATATATGATATCACGCATCCTTACGCCATTGCTAAAGGAGGATCCCGATTTAAACGTTCATGTACGCACAGACTCCGCACCAAACTTGATCAATCAGTTAAAAAACGGAACCATTGAATGTGCCTTTATCGAAGGACCGTTTAATGGGCAAGAGTTTAGATATCATAAATTTATCACTGGCTCTTATACGCTTGCAAGCAAGAACAAGCTTACTTGCACAGAAGTAAAAGACCTGTTAACGGAAACCATCATTACAAAAGAACCTGATTCTTCTGGTTTCCAATTACTCTCCCAAGCATTGATCCAACAAGGTAGCGATATCTGCGATTTCGCAAATCATGTTTATACCAACGATCCTAACCTAATCAAACAACTTGTGTTAAATGGTTCGGGAATTGGTCTCTTATATAAAGAGGCGATTCAGAAAGAATTAGACGACGGCCTTTTATACGAAGTCCCTCTTAACCTGAATCTCACACAAGATTTTCATTTTATCACGCTAATGGATAATATGTTCTTTGATGCTTATGATAAGTTTTTTGACTTTGCTTGTAATACATACCATCAAGAAACAACAAACCCCTAATACAGCCCTATGAGAAAACTTCCCTATAGTTTTCTCCGTTCTCACTCAAAAAGCCCCAGCCTCCTTTCCCAAGGAAGCTGGGGCTTTTTTTATTCTTTTTCGCTGACTAAGCGTCTTAATACATTTCTTAATTTCAATGGATTTCCATAGTGAAGCGTTCCAAAGCGATATACCTTTGCTCCGATGATTCCAGTAAGCACACAAGAAGCAATCAGGATAAGCGCTGAGACAATCAGTTCTACCACCGTTACCGTTCCCATTGCAGTACGGATAATCATCATATAGCTTGCTGTAAATGGAATAAAGGAAGTGATGCGAATTAGCATTCCATCTGGTTCCTGAAGGCCAAACATGGCAATCATAAAGCCTACGATAAATACCATCATGACCGGTCCTACGGACTTACTGATATCCTCCGTCTTCGATACCAATGCACCTAAGGAGGCATATAGGAAGCTGTAGAATAAGAATCCAAACACTACGAATACCGCAAATACGATGAGTACCGTATTCGGAATATCAAAGATGCTTCCTAACATTCCTGTAAGCTTGCTGCTCCATACGGATGCATTGGCACGATAGGAAACAAGCCCAGCCCCTAAGATGATGCCGATTTGCAGGAAGCTTGCAATTGCTCCCGCACATACCTTGCCAAAGATCAGATAATCTGGTTTGGAGCTTGTAATCAATACCTCGATGGCACGATTGCTCTTTTCAGATGTCACGCTGACTGCGATCATCTGTCCATAGAAAATGATCATAAAGTAAATGACGAAAATCAAGATATAGGTATAGGCATAGCTTCTTACACTGTCTTTCCCTAGTACTTTCTGATTGGATACAATCGGTGTATTTAATACTTCTTCCATCTTTTCTACATCAATCTTATTCTGATTCATGTAGTTTGCTCTATTATAGTAAGAGAGGATTTCATCAAACATCTCTGTATTTGAATCGTACATCTTAGAGTTATTTACGATGTAATCATACGTACTAGCATTCCTTACTACAAATCCTGCTTCCGCAGTCTCTGCCTTTACTTCGTCCTCTAATTTCTTTTCATCAGAAACAATCTTCCAAGTCCATTCTGGATATTTCTTGTCCAAATATTTGGTATCCTTAATGATTCCTGCCTCATCAAAAATTAAGAGGCTGTCCTTTTTCCCTTGCTCTTCCGAAGCCACCGCTCCGTCTTGCTTCGTGCCCTCATCCTCTCCAAAGAAACGAGGAATACAAAGCCCCACTCCTAATACTGCTGCCAACAAGACGGTAGCTAGTATATATCCTTTATTTTTAAAATAAGAATTTAGTTCAAATCGGATCACGGTCCATAACTGCGTCATTCTTAATCACCTGCTTTCTCAACAAAAATATCCGTTAAGGATGGTTCATAGATTCCAAATCTCTGAATATCTAGCTTGTGGTCTAACAGTGCTTGAAGGATTTGGTTCTTCTTCACTCCTTGTTCCATACGAATTACGATATAGTCTTTCTTCACCTGTGTGATGGCAAATAAGGAAGCAAACTGCTCTTTGCAGAAACGTGCAAGCTCCTCTCCGCTCTGGCCAACGACACTAAAGGCAAGTTGGTCTCTACCAAATTCCTTCTTGATTTCTTTTAGCTCTCCCTTTAATACGACCTCTCCTTTATTGATAATTACGATATCATCACAAAATTCTTCTACATAGCTCATTTGATGGCTAGAGAAGATTACGATTTTTTCTTGTTCAATCAATTCTTGGATGACGTCCTTTAAGATTTGAGAATTGACCGGATCTAATCCACTGAACGGCTCGTCTAGGATCACGATTTCCGGATTGCATACGATTGTCTGGGCAAGCTGTACCTTCTGTTGATTTCCTTTTGACAATGTCTCTAACTTTTTGCCTGCGTATTCTTCCACGCCTAAGCGCTTCAGCCAAAATAAGGCACTCTCCTTTGCCTGTTTCCTTGGCATTCCTCTGAGTCCTGCTAAATATACAATCTGCTCTATCAGGGTACGTTTCGGATATAACCCTCGTTCTTCCGGAAGGTATCCAATCTGATGCTTACTCGGAACAAATGGTGCTCCATCTAAAGAAATGGTTCCACTATTTGCCTTAAACACATCCATCAAAATACGGATCGTCGTCGTTTTTCCGGCACCATTACGACCAAGAAGGCCCAATGCCCTTCCGCTTTGTACTTCGAAGCTAATTCCATGAAGAACCTCTTTCTCGCCAAAGCTTTTATGTAACTGTTCCACTGACAAGCGCATACTTCCGTCCCTCTCTCATTTAATATTTTTCCATTAATATGTTTATTATATGTTTATTTTGGCATGAGAGTCAATATAATCGACCAAAGTGTGTGTTCCACACGCTTCTTTTTAGGGTGTTTTTTGTTGCATCGGGGATTCTTCGCAATTTTCTATGCAACAAAAAACGTGCTGTCTGCATTGTTGCGGACAACACGTCTTTGTTATAAATCTTTGATTTGAATTCCTCTTGGTTTCACTGCTGTAGAGAATACGATCTGTGTCGAAGTATTACCAAACTTCTGCAACTGGCCGATGAAGGAATCTAACTCCATCGTACTTGGGAATGCTACCTTGATCAACATGGAATACACTCCTGTAACGCAATTGCATTCTAACACATTGGGACAGGATTCAATAAATGGGTAAAATGTATTCTTTAGCTTTGGCGTCATTTCAAGATTAATAAATGCGGTAATGTGGTATCCAAGCTTTAACATATCGACTTCCGCTTGATATCCAGTAATATACCCCTCTTTTTCTAAGCGTTCAATTCTTGATGAAACTGCTGGTGAAGATAAAAAAACTTGTTCTGCTAATTGCTTTAAGGAATATCTTGCATTCTCCTGTAGCAATCCAATTAGCTTCATATCTATTTTATCCATACTATCCTTCCTTTCTTCTCTTACAAACTCGGTTTCTTCTTATTTTTGACACTCGAAACCACCTTGAGTTTTTAAAAAAAGACGGACCATATGCATGCCTACATATGCTCCGTCGCATTTCCGTTATATCTAGCCCTATTATATCCATATACTTCCTAAGATACAAGTATTTTTTTACTTTATTTAATTAAATTGGCCATAGTACTTAATTTTATGCTCTATTTTTTTTAATTTTACAGCTTTTTGTACGAAAGAATCTAATTATCCTAACATTCCTCAAGCTATTAACTCTTTCTTAAACTTGTTGTACACTTATTGCACACCGAAAAGCCATATGATATAGTAAGCGTAGATTTAAGAAAGGTTGGTTAAGAATGAAATCCATACTAAAAAAATACAGCCATGCATGGGTGTTGCTATATTTCTTTATTTATCTTCCTTGGTTCTTATGGCTAGAAAAAACCGTGATAACTGACTATACCAATGTAGGGTCCCGCTTTGATGAGCTGATTCCATTTTGCGAATTATTCGTCATTCCATATTTCCTTTGGTTTGCTTATATTGCAGTTACCATTGCATACTTTTTCTTTACTTCCAAACAAGACTTTTATAAATGCTGTGCATTCCTGTTTATCGGCATGACGATCTGCCTTACGATCTATACGATTTGGCCAAATGGGCAAAACCTTCGCCCTACCAGCTTTACAAGGGACAACCTGTTAATCGATATCGTAAAGAAACTCTACTCTACCGATACGGCAACCAATGTATGTCCTAGCATCCACGTGTTTAACTCAATCGGAGCACATATTGCTATTACACATAACAAACAACTTTCCTCTCATAAGTGGATTTTACATGGCTCCTTGATTTTAACGATCCTAATCAGTATGTCTACGGTGTTCTTAAAACAACATGCCATCTTCGATGTGGCTTGTTCCGTTGCATTAAGCGTCGTGATGTACCTTGTCGTGTATAAGATTGATTATTCGAAACTATTTGTAACGAAGAAATCCAAAAAAGACGAACCCCTTTGGTAAAGGGGCTCGTCTTTTTTTAACTGAATCCGATGATTTTTCGACTTAACTGATATCCAGTAATGATAAACTTTCTTCCTATGTTCGTTCTTCTCCATTGCATGATTCGTCCTAGCAATGTCTTTCTTACTAACACGTACAGTTCCTTATTTTGCTTCCTTAGAAAGGCCCAAATCTCATCGATTTGTCTTAAGTCCTCGTTCGTTCCTTTGCGAATTAACAATACGGTACAGATCGTCATCATGATCGTAATATATTTAATCATATAATTCCTTAGCTTACGACTGGCAACGGAAGAGAGTTCCGTACTTGTAATCATGGCTCTTGTGACGCGTAGCTGTTGGTCCATTCTGCCCATCATTACGGTCTCATTTACCGATTGGTCATCTCGACCAATAAAGTAACGATAAAAGTCCTCATTTAGGTATACCATCGTCTTTACATAGGATAATGGATGATATACGAAAATGTTATCTACATAGAATGTATGCTTTGGAAGCACCAATCCGCAGTCACGAAGCATTTGTGTTCGATAGATTACGGAATGCATAAGAATGAACTGGCTTTGTCTGAAGTGCTTGATTTCCTCCCAGGAAAATACCCTGTTTTGAGGAAATACGTTGGAGTAATTCACAATCGTCTGCTTTCCTTCTGCCTGACGTTCATATACATAATTGGCTAGGAACATGTCGATTTGCTGTTCACGCTTCGTATAATAACGAATCACTTTCAGGATTCGTTTTAATGCAGCTTCATTTACCCAATCATCACTATCTACCACCTTGTAATATAGGCCTGTGGCATTTCTTAGTCCTGTATTTACGGCTTCTCCATGTCCTCCATTTTCCTGATGGATGGCACGAATTATCGTTGGATACTTTGCTGCATATTCCTCTGCAATCTCCCTTGTACCATCCTTCGATCCATCATTTATGATTAGGATTTCTACCTCTTCCCCGCCAGTAAGAAGTGTCTCAATGGCATGGGACATATAGCTTTCGGAATTGTAACAAGGAATTGCTACTGACAACAATTTCATTTTTATTTCACCATCTTAATTGCTTGATCAATTTCTTTCTACTTTATTGCTGTTAGAGTATTCCATAAATAGGCACCCTGTATTCATTCTTTTCCATTTTATCCATTTGCTGAAAATAACGCAAGCAAAACATAGAAAGGGAGCAGCCTCTCGGCCGCTCCCTTCCCATGTTTCTAAAACATGGTTACTTTATTTGCCTCTACACGAGCATAGATATGTGGCTTGTAGACTGGTTGTGTCTCCCCAATCGTATATGCCTTTTTAAATATGCGGGCCGCGCTTTCGATGGATGCTTCGTTATTTGTATAAAGAACGCCTAATACGTCACCCTTCTTCACGACATCGCCGTATTTCTTCTCTAAGAAAATTCCCGCACTATAGTCGATGATGCTTTCTTTCGTTTCACGCCCTGCACCAAGGACCATAGATGCGATTCCGATTTCTTCCGTATTGATATGATTGATATATCCATCGGCTTCCGCCTTTACTTCGTAATGGCAGGCTGCTTGTTCAAAGTTTGCAGGGTCTTCGATTACGGATACGTCTCCGCCTTGAGCCGCGATGAATTCTTTTAATTTCTCTAACGCTTTTCCAGAACGGATTGCCTCTTTTACTTGTTCCTTACACTCTTCAAGGCTTCCTTTTTCTGCAATATACATCATGTTTGCCGCTAATTCTACACATACTTCTGTCAGGTCTTTTGGCCCTTCTCCTCGTAATGTCATCACGGCTTCTTTTACTTCTAATGCATTTCCGATATAGTTTCCTAATGGGCTGTCCATATCTGTAATCAATGCTACGGTTCTACGGTTGTTATGTTCACCGATGGCTACCATCTTCTTCGCTAACTCCGTAGAATCCTCTACCGTCTTCATAAATGCGCCGCTACCAGTCTTAACATCTAATAAGATGCAGTCGCTTCCTGCTGCAAGCTTCTTGCTCATGATGGATGCTGCGATTAATGGAATGCTCTCTACTGTTGCAGTTACGTCACGTAATGCGTACATTTTTTTATCGGCTGGGGCTAGATTGCCTGTTTGTCCAATCACGCTCACACCTACCTTATTTACGATTTCAAAGAATTTTTCCTCCGGAATATCTGTCAGGAATCCTGGGATACTTTCTAACTTATCCACGGTTCCTCCTGTATGGCCGAGACCACGTCCTGACATCTTCGCTACCTTGACGCCGCAAGCAGCTACGATCGGAGTCACGATTAGGGTTGTCTTATCTCCAACTCCTCCTGTGGAATGCTTATCTACCTTGATTCCCTTGATTGGACTAAGGTCTACCATATCCCCAGAATGAGCCATACAATCCGTAAGGATTGCGGTTTCTTCATCTGTCATCCCTTGAAAATAGATCGCCATCAGCATGGATGCCATCTGATAATCAGGAATCTCCCCTTTCGTATACTCGCTTACCATATATGTAAGCTCTTCCTTTGTTAATTCTAATCCGCTTCGCTTTTTCATTATTAGATCATACATACGCATACAAACACACCTGCTTTCTTACATAAACAAACTAACTTCAAAGGATGGAAGCACAGCTGTACTCCCATCCCTATTTTTTAGTACGTACCTTCGGATACGTTTTCTTGATTCATGATTTTTACTAATCTGCTAGTACCAAGTCTTTCAGCACCTAATCCACAGAATCTTTCTGCATCATCAAAGGAGGAAATTCCGCCTGCTGCTTTCATTTTCACGCCTTCTCCGATATGTTTTGCGAATAACTCGATATCAGCGAATGTCGCACCTGCTGTGGAGAAGCCTGTGCTTGTTTTGATATAATCCGCTCCTGCATTTGTCACAACTTCGCACATTTTGATTTTTTCTTCTTCTGTAAGAAGACAAGTCTCAATGATTACTTTTAAGATGCGTTCTCCGCAGGCTGCTTTGATTGCACGGATTTCTTCTTCCACTTGATCAAACTTTCCTGCTTTTACGTCACCGATGTTGATTACCATATCGATTTCGTCTGCACCGTTTGCAATTGCGTCTTTTGTTTCAAATACCTTTACAGCAGTCGTGTTATATCCATTTGGGAAACCGATAACTGTACATAATTTTACTTGGTCTTTTACATACTCTTTTGCTTCTTTGATAAAACCTGGAGCAATACATACGCTTGCACAACCATATTTGATTGCATCATCACAAATTGTTTTAATCTCTGCAAATGTTGCACCTTGTGCTAATAATGTATGGTCAACCTTTGCTAAAATCTCGTTCTTCGTCATCTTTCGCTTCCTCCGTCTTATGCCATTTCTAATGCAATTTCCATCATATCATTGAATGTATTTTGTCTATCTTCTGCAGATAATTCTTCTCCAGTATATAAGTGATCACTGATTGTTAAGATTGCTAATGCTTTCTTTCCTAATTTTGCTGCATTCATGTAAAGACCTGCTGCTTCCATTTCTACACATAGAACGCCCATGTCTCTCCATTTTTGGTTTGCAGATTTGTCTGCATTGTAGAAGATATCAGAAGATAATACGTTTCCTACTACTGCCTTGATATCCTTTTCTCTTGCTACGTTTACTGCTTTTTCTACTAACTCATAGCTTGCGATTGGAGCGAATGTTCCTTGTAAACCATATTGGCATGCATAGTTAGAATCTGTACATGCACCCATTCCGATTACGATGTCACGAAGTTTTACATCGTCTTGCATTCCGCCTGCGGATCCGATACGGATGATGCTTTCTACACCGTAGAAGCTATATAATTCATAAGAGTAGATACCGATGGATGGGATACCCATTCCGCCGCCCATAACACTTATTCTCTTTCCTTTATACGTTCCTGTATAACCAAACATGTTACGTACTGTGTTAAAGCATTCTACGTCTTCTAAATATGTCTCAGCGATATATTTTGCACGTAAAGGATCTCCTGGCATTAATACTGTTTTTGCAATTTGGCCTTCTACGGCCGCGTTATGTGGTGTTGACATAATTGTTCCTCCTAGTACTTGGAATTGTTTTTATTTCATCATTTCTTTTAGCATGGACGTACCTTTGATGTCTACGTCTACGCCAAAGTAATCTAAGATGGTTGCTCCAATATCAGAGAATGTATCTCTAATATGAAGATTTGCATCCTCTTTTAATTTTTTGCCATACGCAATAAATGGCGTATATTCTCTAGAGTGGTCCGTACTTGCAGTACTTGGATCGCATCCATGATCGGCTGTGATCATTAAGATGTCATCCTCCCTAAGTCCTGCCATGATTTCAGGAAGCTTGCTGTCGAAGTACGTAAGCGCCTTCGCATATCCTTCCACATCATTTCTATGACCATACTTCATATCAAAATCTACTAAGTTTACAAAGCATAGACCGTTAAAGTCTTTCTTTGTATATTCAATTGTTCGTTCGATTCCATCTGCATTGTCTTTCGTACGAACAGCTTCCGTAATGCCCTTTCCAGCAAAGATGTCGCTAATCTTACCAACCGCAATGACATCAAAGCCTTCTCGGCTTAATGTATCGAGCATCGTATTTTGTGGTGGCTGTAATGAATAGTCATGTCTTCTTGACGTTCTTTGGAAGTTTCCAACTTCGCCTTCAAATGGTCTTGCAATAACACGACCTACGCCGAATTTCCCTGTGCATAATCGTCTTGCAATTTCGCAATATTCATATAACTGCTCAATTGGCACGATTTCTTCATGGGCTGCGATTTGGAATACGCTATCAGCAGATGTATATACGATTAGCGCTCCTGTTTCCATATGTTCTTTTCCATAGTCTCTGATTACATCGGTTCCAGAGTATGGCTTGTTACAGATGACTTTACGTCCTGTTTCTTTTTCAAATGCATCTAATAATTCTCTTGGGAATCCTTCTGGGAATGTAGGAAGTGGTTCATTTGAGATAATTCCTGAGATTTCCCAATGTCCAATCGTCGTATCCTTACCTTTAGAAGATTCACTCATTTTTGCATAAACAGCAGTTGGATGTAGTCCCTGTTTCTTGTCTTCCATGACTTCTACGCCATCAATTGCGAAAAGTCCTAGCTTCTCCATGTTTGGCATGGAAAAATGGCTATTCATAGAAGCTGCTCTTAATGTGTTGCTGCCTTCATCGTTATAGCTTGCAGCATCAGGAAGTTCCCCAATACCTACACTATCTAATACAATCAAAAATACACGTTTCATAGTAAGTGTACCTCCTATATTTTATATTCTATTTCAAGCCGCAAAAACACTTGTGGTCAGAATTCTCGTTATAGTAATTTGAAAATAATGAAAAAATATACCTAACAATAAACAAACCAACTAATAATGTTATTATACAATAACATTCTCCTTTTTTCTACAAAATTCCCGCTCTGGTTTATTTATCCATCAATCATTCTCAACGTCGATTTCATATGTAACAATCCATTCATACAGCGCATCAAACATAGGAAGCAGTCCCATTTCCTTCTTCGTCAGGGAATACTCCACCTTTGGTGGAATGGTTGGATATTCGGTCCGTAAAATCAGCCCATCCTGCTCTAATTCCTTTAGCTGGCTGCTAAGCACCTTATGGCTGATCGGGTCGGCATTCCGCTTTAATTGTCCGTAACGGATTACTTCTTCATAGCCGA
>CALZJY010000045.1 GCA_945787925.1 uncultured Anaerosporobacter sp.
GGAGATTCTTCGCAATTTCCTATGCAATAAAAAAAGAGAATACGTACAACTTGTACGCACTCCCTTTTTCTAAATTAATGACCTTTATGTTTCTCTTTTCTCTTCTGTTGCTTTTGCTCAAATTTATACTGCCGTACCTGTTCTTCCTTCTCTTTCCTTTGTATCTTTCGTTCTTGCTTTCCCTTCTCTTGCTCTCGCTTTAGTGCCTGCTGAGACTTTGTAGCAATCGTGGTATCGAGCATGCTCTTTCGAGCTTCCCGGTCACGTCGCTTGGGGTTAATTCGTTTTTTTGCCTCCTGCATAACCTCTATCGCTTGAGTGAACCTTAGATCGTAGTACTGCTTTTGGATATAATCATATAGCTCGTACCCCTTTGGCTCTGCACCGAATGTCACTTTACTGACGGATAATCGTGTACCTTCGGTCCGCTCAAAGATTCCAATCCAAAAAGGTTCTTCAAAAAGAATTCGCGCTGTTATCTTGTCCATTGTGGTTCCTCCTTAAAAACTAAAATGAACAAAGAATGGACAACCAAGGAGGCAGGTTACTGACAGCATGTTCTGCTGCTCCCGGACTACCTACCGGGACGTGTTTTTATCTTTGCCTTCTTAGTTTACCACTATTTTTTTCCAATAGAAAGTAGTAAACTTGCACGAATTCTACGAAGGCACCTAGTCAATCTTTATTTGCCCAAGAGCAACCATTACAGTATAATGAAAAAAACACAACATGAAGGAGTTATTATGTACAAAAATTATATTTTTGATTTATATGGAACATTAGTGGACATCCATACGGATGAAGAACAAATGCTTCTTTGGAACAAGTTAAGTGCATTCTATCGTTTTCAAGGTGCAAACTATACTGCAAAAGAGCTAAAGGCCAGATATGCTTCCCTTGTAAAGGAGGCACTGCAAGCACCATCCCCTTATCTTTATAAGGATATCCAGATTGAAACCGTATTCCAGAGCCTCTATACTGAAAAAGGTATCCATCCAGACCAATCGTTACTATTACATACCGGCCAAATGTTCCGCATTCTTTCCACAAAGTATGTCCGTCTTTATGATGGTGCAAAAGAACTATTACAATGGCTAAAATCCCAAGACAAGAACGTATACCTGCTTTCTAATGCGCAGCGTATGTTCACAGAATATGAGCTAAAATCCTTAGGCATTTATGACCTATTTGACGGCATTATGATTTCTTCCGATGCCTATTGCTCCAAACCAGATCCCGCGTTCTTTGATGGGCTTTTCTCCGCTTATAACTTAAAGAAAGAAGACAGCCTCATGATTGGAAATGATGGTCTAAACGATATAAAAGGAGCGACTACCTATGGAATCGACTCCTTTTACATCCATTCGAACCAATCTCCAAAAATCAATACCTTACCCCATTGTAAATTTGGACTCTGGGAAATGGACTTATTTAAAGTAAAAGAGATGTTAGAACAAGAGCTTCACTAATCATCGATTCGCAACGAAAAAGGTTCTAAGCCCCGAGAATGGCTTAGAACCTTTTTTCATTCTTATTTTCTTGTAGAATCATTTGCAATCACTTGATATCCCATTCGAATCTGCTTTGGTCTCTGGCTATTACACTCTAATAACTCCAGTAATAAGTAGGCCGCTTCAATTCCGCTTGTCTTATAGTGGTAATGTACCGTAGATAATTTGGGCCACACTACCCTTCCTAACTGTGAATCACCGATTCCTGCAATCTGCACGTCCTCTGGCACTTTCTTTCCAATCTCCGTTACATATTTCAATACCCCGACTGCGATATTGTCCGTGGCACAGCATACCGTATCGATTCTATCTTCCATGGCAAATAATTCTTTTGCCTTTTCATAGGCACATTCAATGGTAAAGTTGCTTTCTAGCATGATTGGCTTCTCCACCCGATCTGCCTTGCTTGCATAGGCCGCCAAAAATCCTTCCTGACGATTATGGCCGGCCGCCTCATCTTTTTGCGTAACACCGATATAGGCGATACGTGAGGCATTCTCTAGCAACATAGCAGCAAGGTCTTTTGTTGCATGAAAATCATCGTGATATACACAAGGGTATCCCTCTAAATGCTGGCCAAGGATCACGATTGGAACCTTTAATTCGGATAATAGTTTCTTATGTTCGTCTGTAAAAATAGTCCCGATTAGTATGATTCCATCTACCTGGTTATATTTGAATGTCGTCAAATACTTTAATTCTTCTCTCTCATCATTCTGCGTATTCGCAAGAAGCAGCTGATATCCATGTTTCGATAACACTAATCCGATTCCATCCACCATTCGGCTCACCGAATCGGAATGTAGTTTCGGAAGGATTACCCCAATTAACTTCGTCTTTTTTGTACGAAGTGTTTGGGCCTGACTAGAAGGATTATAACCGGTTTCTTCGATTACCTGTTTAATTCGCTCTCTTTTTTCATTGCTGACATAGCCTTCATTCAAATACCTCGACACCGTCGCCCTTGATACTCCAGCCATTTTTGCAATTTGATTGATATTCAACCAGAATCCCTCCTCATCCCTATTGTAGCTTACTACTTTCTACTTTAATTTGCACGACTGCAAATGTCAATGGATTGCAACTTTACTTATAGTCTTTTCTCGTAAATTCCTTTTGTAATTATTGTAATCACCATCATGACAGTCCATACAACCAACAAGGTAATGCTAACAAGCTGATGAAACCAACTTGCAACTACGGAAGCAACTAGCAGCAAATACATTGTGATCCAATTTGCTTTTGTCGATGCTTCTAAACGGATCTGTTGTTTTCTTTCATCCTTTTCTTCAATTCGAACTGTCTTTAACTTTGTATCGTCCATGTGTAATGACTTACGATCATGGAATCCTAATGCAAATAGATAAAAACTCATTGCAACTACCAAAGGTGCACGTACGCCATTGAAAAATCCGCCGATAAAATCTAATGTGCTAGAACCTGAAACAATGGGCTCTACTCGAAACATATGAATCATGGTTACCACTGCTAACGGTACTAATACCATTGCGAAAGCAAATTCTCTCTGCATTCTTCGTTTCACTTGGTTGCGATATTCTTTCATCTACATTTCCTCCACTTCTGAAAAATCAAATACTTCTTCGATTGTCCGACCAAAAAAATGGGCGATTTTATATGCAAGCACTAAGGATGCCGTATATTTTCCTACTTCTAATGATGTAATAGTCTGCCTCGTCGTGCCGACCTCTGCTGCAAGCTCTTCTTGAGACATCTTTCGTTCTTTTCTTAATTCTTTAATCTTCGTTTTCATTGAATCACCTCTGCCTGCGCTCGTATTTTTGCTAAGTTAACTTTGCATTTTTAGTATAGTTCGCTTTGCATTTTACGTCAAGTCAACTTTGCATTTTTTACCATTTGAAGCTCTTTTTACTCAATTTTCTTGAAGCTAGCTATCCGTAAATGCAAAAAGGAAGCAGTTTGTCCTTTCTCTCGGATAACTGCTTCCTCTCGTTCTATATATATAAGACTTCTTCTAAAAATAATCCTTGTGGTTCTGCGATATATTCTGCAAGCTTTGGATCTTTCTCTACTAAGATCATCTTTGCTGTGAGTGGCTTGATATTGCCTACACCGACCTCGTATAGCGTTCCTACAATCTTTCTCGCCATATATGGCCAGAAGTCATTTCCATGGATTCTTATTGTCACGCGGTCAATGTCTTTTATAATATCGATGGAATATATCTCTCGCACCGTACTCTTCTTCATTTTCTTAATATTACAGAATGCTTTGAAGTCATGGCTTCCTACTAGGTAAGATGCTGCCTCCTTCATTAATGCCACGTCTAATCTTTTAAAACTGTAATAATTATATTTGCGTTCAAATACATTTGCCACTTCGCCTTCTGTAATACGGTATTCGAATTTAAATGATTTCGCATTCAACTGGCTATGGAATCGTTCTGGCACTTCGTCTACTTGAAGAACTGCGATGTCTCTTGGCAAATACTGATTTAAGTAATGCTTGATTTCATACTCCTTCTTGTTCGTATTTGTCGTAAAGTTTGCAATCTGTCCTAACGCATGTACTCCTGCTTCTAATTTGGCCGCTGAATGCAATGTGATCTCTTCTCCTGTCATCTTTTCTAATACGGCAGCGATCTTATCCTCTACTAGTATTCCTTTCGTATTTGGTCCTAGCTTCTGAAATGCTGCATAGCGGCTGCCATCATACTGAATTACAAGTCTAATATTTCTCATCGTAGTTCCTTCCTTTTCGAACAATTGTTTAGAAAACGAAAAAACCCCAAATCCATACAGATTTGAGGTTTTCTTTTCATAAGCGCGAGACGGGATTCGAACCCGCGACCCTCGCCTTGGCAAGGCGATACTCCACCACTGAGCCACTCGCGCATTTGGTTGCTGTCCTTAAGACAAGACTCATTATAGCGGATAGAAGGTATCCTGTCAATACTACTTTTTGATTTTTCGAAAATTCTGTACAATTAGAACAAAGTGTGTGCATCCTACGCCCTTCTTTTTAAAGGATTCCTCCCTACTCAATACAGGAAAGCATCCATGTGTTCTAACTAACCTATTCAATTAAATAATATGTGTCCAGAAAACTGGATACATATCAAAATAGCGGACGATTTTATCTACAAGTACTAAAGATGCCGTATATTTTCCCACCTCTAACGACATTATGGTCTGTCTGGTTGTTCCTACTGCAGCCACCAGTTCCTCTTGTGACATCTTATTTTCTTTTCTTAAGTCTCTGATCTTTGTCTTCACATGATCACCTCTAAGTGGTTTTATGCATTTTGCTAAGTTAACTTTCCATTTCATGTCCAGTCCGCTTTACATTTTCCCCACGTCATCCATGAATTACACTTTTTTTACAAGTGTCTAATCTACAAGGCTCATTTTACTTAACACATCCCAGTTGATTTTCAAAACATTTTGTTATAATGCTTGTTATCTTATAAATTTGGAGGAATTATCAATGAATCAACTGGAACATTTCATAACTATGTTATGTGGACATTTTAACAATTCCCTCCAATTAAAGAACTTAGAATCTGAAAGGATTCTATTATGAAAACAATAAATTTAGGAATCAGCTTCCATAACATCATAGGTCAAATCTAGTAACCTAAAATAAGCCTCCCGCTTCTTAGGGAAGCCCTTTTGGGCACCCTTAAGACGAGAGGCTTATTCCTACTGATGTCACTTTATTCTAGTATTATTTTGCTTTTGCACTTACACTAGTCTTACTATATTCGCCATTGACCTTCGTATCCTTCACCATCCGATAAGCACGCACTACATAAGTGTATTTCTTTTTGGATTTTAATCCTGTGTTTGTCCAGGAAGTCGTAGAGCCATTCTTAATCTTCTTCAGTTTCGTCAGCTTAGATCCCTCTTTCTGATATACATAGTATCCAGAAGCTCCCGAAACTTTCTTCCACTTAATCGTAATTTTCTTCTTTCCTGCGGTTGCACTGACAAGCTTAGGTGCTGCTGGAATAGGTTTGATTGTAACTCCTGCCTTTTCATATGCACTACGGCTATAATTATCTTTATCCTTACGATATGCTACCACCGTATATTTATACTTCGTACCACAGGTCAACTTGCCATTGGTATAAGAAGTGGTCTTTCCACTCTTAATATTCTTAATCTTATCCCATGACTTGCCGTTCCAACGGTATACATAGTATCCGGTTGCACCAGCAATCTTATTCCATGAGATCTTGGCAGAATTATATCCAGCAGAAGCTCCTTTCAGTTTAGGGGTTGACAGTACTGCTTTTCCTGTTACCCCCTTGCTGTCATAAGAACCTCCGCCAATACTGTTAAATGCACGTACCGTAAATGTATAGTTAATTCCGGTAGTCACTCCCTTAACCGTATAGCTGGTACCATCTTTTACTGTACCTTTCCTCTGCCATTTACCAGATACCTTCTGATATACGTTGTAAGAATCTGCCCCTTTTGCTGGGCTCCATGTAATCTTAATGCTATTATAACTTGCAGAAGCAACCTTAATGTTCTGTACTTTTGCTGGAACGCCCTTCTCCACCTTTCGGTAGTCACAGCGTGAGCAGCTAACCGTACGGGTTCCATCCCCATTGTCCTTATAGATAAAGTCATGACCAAGCGCTGGGATACTGTCGTTTTTAGTATCCGTATAGTCCTTGTCGCCAAACCGGCAGCTTGCAGTGTATTTTGCTTCTCCCGCCTCCGTACAAGTTGCAGCCTTAACTACTTCTGAGGTCACATCACATTTTACCGTCTGCTCATCATCACCATAATTACACTTAAAGGTTGCCGTACAGTCATATCCACCTTCTTCTTTTTTCGTCCAGTTAAACTCTGCCTTATCCTCATAGGTGTGTCCTGTCTTGATTCCTTTTGAATCCGCATCTTCCTGCTTTAGCGCTGCATAACATCTTGAACAGATATAACAGCCTTCCTGCTCATTATATATATAATGATGTCCTGATGGATCAGATAGATTAGTCTTTTCTAATCCATTGCTGCATCCACATACAGTATCCCGCTTCTCCGTGCATCCTTGTGTTTTGCACCAAGGAGAAACCGTAACTTCTTTCATCTCTGCATTTCCGTCAAGATAATTTTGGATATCACTCATGTTCAGCTTCTCTTTTACATTAGCACACCACATAAATTCCTTATTATCATTTGTATTTTCCGATTTTTCTGTTTTAAACCTCACATAATATGGATTGAAGTTTACAGATTCCACCTTATACTCGGATTCCTTACTGTTACTGAAGTTTGTAGCAATACTCACGTACATAACTCCATCATCTTTAATACATAACGCTGCTAATGGATGCTCTACTACATGGAACACAACATCCTCTGCATCTGCTGTCGTAGCATGGTAAGAACTTCCTGTAAAGTCACTTCCATCTGTCATAGCATAGATATCATTGTATTCCTTCAGCTGTGTAACCTCAGCAGTAGCAATATTATACATATAGATCTTATTACTAAGGTTAAAGTAAATGATATTGTTATAAACTGCAAGACTATGAACCAACTCTCCATATATCCTGTTTTCTTCCATATCCTCATTACATTCTGCCGCCAGGATATCATTCGTAACAGGTTCAGATTCACCAAGTTTTGTCACTTTTCCATATCCATAGTCTACCAGTATTGTCTCGCCCTCCTCTGATGTATCTGATTCCGTTCTTTTACGCGCTTTCATTTGGTCTGCCTTGTCTGGTGTATCATATTGCTTCATCATCTGTTCAATCATATCCGTACTAACTTTGCCGGAATCACCAGATCCGCCACCTTGTCCCATATTTGACATCTCACTGTACGACATCTGGGTATCTACATAATACCAATAGTTGTCATCATAACAGATCAGACTGTTTACATTCGTAAACCAAGCATCCTCATATTGCGTACTGTTACAAGGCTTGGCACTATTACTATCATGCAGTGTATCGATATATTTATAATATCCATCGTACCATTTCTCTAATGTATCGTGAGAATATAAGAAATACAGATGGGCGCAATTACCATCGGTTTCTACCCGGTACTGTGACATCGCCTCACATGAAATATCATCATAACATGAATCCACATAATACCACTGGCCATCTAGCTGCACTGCATTGAAGAAGTGTGTCTGTTCAAAACGGCCTTCAAATCCCGAATCCGCGCCTGCGACACTTACTTCTTCAGTATCCACATCATACTTAATCATAGTAAAGTCAACAATTGCATTATCCGCTACTTCGTCATAGGTCTTAAACTTCCCATCTTCCCCCTTATAAATTTCAGGAAATGCATTCTGTACCAGGTATGCATAGCCTGCTGCATAGCCAAGGCAAACGCATCCATTCATACCCTTTACAGTTCCGTAAAGCAGTGCACCAAAAGGTGTCGTCTCAATAGGATCCGGTCCTTGCCCTCCATTTTGATGATCAACTAGACTTTGCATATCAAAGACAGAATGTTGGGCAATATAATCATGAAGGACAAGACATTTCTGCAAATCCGTCATGTTATTATCCAACTGGGACAATGCCTTATTACGAGCCTGAAGCAGTGCCTCCCCATAGTACGTTACGTATGCCTCAAATGCCTGTGTCAGTAAGGTAATAATCTGATCCATAGCCGCTGCTGGAATTTCCGAATCCACTTCATATCCAGCCATAACTTTAATAGCACCAAGAGGAGACGTATCTGTATTTTTACTTACCCAGAATTCAGCAGGAACACCAAAGTACTCATAATTAGCTGAATAGAATTCACACAGGGCCGCCCAATCAGCGTATAGCTGTTTTGTCGTTGCATCAATTTCATTAGTATACTTCTTTCCTTCAAATTCACAAGTAGCAATATAGCTAATCGTATCGTCTTCCTTCGTTTGTTTTGTGACTGTACAATCAATTGGCTCTGTCGCCTCATTACAAGCTGCACAAGTAAAGGTAGCTGTACATCTGTAGTCATCGTCAGACTTCACATCCCATTTAAAAACAGGATCTCCATACGTATGTCCCACAGCCGGAGTAGTAACTGTCTTCTCATCTTTATACTCCGTGCCATTAAATGTACAACTAGCTGTATATACAGTAGCACCATTCTTCGTACAAGTTGCCTCAGTCGTAACACTTTCTACTTTGCATGAAACATTCTCGGATTTCTCACTATCCTCATTACATTCAAAATATGCATTACAGCCAGAATAGTTTTCTGTCCATTGGAATACCGGCTCCTTGTAAGTATAAACAATCTCGGTATCTGATGATGCAGAAGGAGTGGGCGCCTGTGTTTCAATTGGAGTTTCTGTTGGAGCTTCTGTTTCCGGCGGAGTCGTTGGTTCCTCCTCTGCAGCTTGCGGCTCTGCTGCTGCTTTTGCACTTGATTTTCTTGAGCTGCGAGCCTTGGACTGTTGGTTGTTTTTAGTCTCTTCCGTAGTCATACTGCTAATCTCACCAACACCATCGAGGGTATCTAATTCATCCAGCCCTAATGCATAAGCAGGATCAATATCCACCTTCATACTGTTCGCGATCCCCTGCTGATCAGTTTTCAGTTCCACCGTTACAAGGGTCGTTGCATTATTCTCTTTTAAAATGAGATCAATCAGCGATGTCATTTCCTTTTTATTTAATTTGTATTTTGAGAGATCCGCAGTCGAATCTTTACGATTTGTAAAGATTTCTCGTTCGATTTCCGACTTAACCAGTTGGAAACCATACCCGCTTTTCTCTTCAACAATAGGAGTAAGTTCTTCCTGCTGTTGCAATCTTTCCTTTTCCTTCTTTTCCTTAGCTTTTACATACTTAGGGTCAGCCTTCATATCGGCAATCAAATCTTCCGTACTAGTAAACTTCTTAAGCCCAGAACCCTTTTCCGTTTCTGTGCCTTTTTTCTCTTTTGCAGAGACCCGAGAAATGTTAACGGGCGCAAATGACAACATACTTAATATCATGACAGCCGAAAGCACCAATGCAATTAACTGTCTCGAACGTTTGGAGCGTTTCTTCATATTCGATCCCCTCTCCTATATATTTTGACTTATAATATACGTCTACGTTCACTTCCTCATGTCACACGTACCATGATACAAATTTTATATCATCATCGTTTGCAGTCTTTTCTCTATTTTAAAAATACACAGCTGTTTTTTCTCTTTCCCTTTCTCTATCAATCTCAGCCTCTAAAGCAATCCGCGCCACCTTAAAATGATAATAAGGACGCTCCTTGATTACCGTAATCTTAACCGGACGCTCATATAGCTCAAGCTCGTTATAGATCCTATCTTCTACATCTTCTAACTTCACACCAGCTTCTAAAATCAAATAAAGATATGGTTCATAAAAGCCTTCATGCTGTTTGTCGCGTACAATAACAAAGAAACCATCTTCTACTCCCGGAATCTCAACCAGAGTATTCTCCATCTTGATTGGGAATAAATACCCTCCTCCATATCGCTCCTTTAATCCACGGCTCATGACATGCACTACGCCTTCTTCTGTGATATATCCAAAATCGCCAGTATGTAGCCAAACCTTTCCATCTTTATGCCGTTGCAGAGCCTTAGCCGTACTCTCCGGATCATCATAGCCAAGCATAGTTCCTGGACCCTGCCTGCAAATTTCTCCAATCTGTCCATAATCAAGTTCCTCCTGCGTTGCAGCATCAAAGATTCCAACCACAACTCCGAGCACCGGGATCCCATAAGCACAGTC
>CALZJY010000046.1 GCA_945787925.1 uncultured Anaerosporobacter sp.
CAGGCGCAGGATGCGCAAGTATATGTTAGTTCGGTGAATGCGATTGCGAGGACTGGACAGATTGTAAATATCGATGGGACGGGGAACCGGATTGCCTCTCTTGCGTATGGGCATGAGGAAGTGTATCTGTTAGTTGGGAAAAATAAGATTACGGATACGTTAGAAGACGCGATGGACCGTGCCAAGAATGTGGCAGCGCCTAAGAATGCGATGCGCTTACATAGAAAGACACCTTGTGCGATCAAGGGCGACAAATGCTATCACTGCTACAGTCCAGACTGTATTTGTAATGGCTATCTGATCCATGAGCATGCAATGAGTGGGATGAAGATGGTAGTGGTCGTGATTGGCGAAGAGTTGGGTGCGTAAGGAACGAATGATCAACCTTTCAAAAATGTAAGGATAATGTTAGCTGGACAAATGGCTCGTCATATTGCAGGATGGTATAGTTATCTCATCAAAGGAAAACAAAAATGTTTCGCAGTTCTTTGTACTGCACCAATTATTTTAGGGACATTCTTAAAATATAAGAGAATCAACTTGGTTCGAATCGGATTTGAGTATGGGATGTTATTGTACAGCTTATGCCTCGTTGCTGTAGTGCTTTTCCCACTACCAACGTTAGAGCAGGCAGCAAAGCTTAGTACTCATGATATTCAGATGATTCCATTTCATTTCGTAGTCGATATCATCAACGAATCCCCATTTCAGCTAACAAATCCAATCACTTGGATCAAGACGTTATATAGCAATGTAGTATTGCAGGTCGTATTCAATGTAGTGCTTACGATTCCACTTGGAGTATTCTTACGTTACTATTGTCACTTAAGCGCAAAGAAGATCGTTGTGATTTCCTTCTTTGTAAGTTTAGTAATCGAAGTAACACAGCTTACTGGTATTTATGGAATCTACCGTGGTTCTTACCGTTTATGTGATATGGATGACTTGATCACGAACACCTTTGGTGGATATGTTGGATACCGTATAGTAGCGGCAGCAGAAGGAATCTTACCAGAGATTACGGCATTTGATATCAAGCTTGACAGACGACAAAAAAACGTTGCATAACCATATGCAGCGTTTTTTGTTATATCATAATTATAGAATTAAATGATTCGTTCGTAGAGTTTGTTCAATGAGGTCTAGGGTAGCGACGGAATCCGCCCCGATCGTATGGTAGTGGTCTACGCTTGTAAGCGTGGTGATGATTCCATCGGAATCCGATTCATATTGTGCAATAAATTGCTTGATGTCACGTCTAGAACGGATGGAGAGTTCTGCATTTAGCTTCCCATAGATTTCATGGTAGATAAATAAATCAAGAATCCATCCGCCCAGATCCACGATGGTCGTCAGCGCATCGTGCATCTGTTCCTCGTTGTGTGTGAATTTCAAGACACGCGTATGTACGGTCTGTTGCTTCAGGAGATATCCTTTCGTCGTAGATAAGATATCATAGCCGGCAGCACGGATGATTGCAATGTCCTGTACGATAATCTGTCTACTGACAGAAAACTGCCGCGCTAATGTTGATCCAGAAATAGGAACCGTACTGTTTCGTAAAGAATCGAGTATTTGAGCTCGTCTAGTTGTTCCGGTCATAGTAAATTGGTTCCTTTCTTATATGGCAGTTACCTAAATGGCATGAAGGTTTTTTAAGGAGATATCTAGGATTGGCGCAGAGTGAGTAAGGGCACCGCTCGATACATAATCGACTCCAAGATCAAGAATGTTCTCGATATTCTCTTTCGTCACATTTCCAGAGCATTCGGTCTCTGCGCGGCCATCGATTAGTTTGATGGCTTCTTTCATCATATCGTGAGACATATTGTCTAACATGATGATGTCGGCACCAGCTTCTACCGCCTCTTTTACCATATCAAGAGTTTCCACTTCGACTTCGATCTTACGCACGAAGGAAGCATATTCTTTTGCCATGGCAACGGCTTTCGTAATGCTGCCAGCAGCGCCGATATGGTTGTCTTTTAGAAGAATTCCATCGGATAGGTTGTAACGGTGGTTGTAGCCGCCACCCACTTTTACCGCATATTTTTCAAACAGACGCATATTTGGCGTTGTCTTTCTTGTATCTAAAAGCTTTGTCTTGCTGCCTTTTAGAAGGCTAGCGATGGAGTTTGTGTAAGTTGCGATTCCGCTCATACGTTGTAAGTAGTTTAGGGCCACACGTTCTCCAGAAAGAAGGACACGGATATCGCCTCTTACGACGCCCATAAGCTGTCCTTTTTTCACTGCGTCTCCATCCTTTACGTAAAGGGTAGTGACCGTGGACGCATCTAATAGTTCAAATACTCTTTGGAACACCCATAGGCCAGCAATGATGCCGTCTTCCTTGCAAAGTAGTTGTACTTCGCCTTCGGTGCGGTCCCTCATAACAGAGTTTGTCGTAATATCTTCACTTGTAATATCTTCTTTAAGCGCCTGTATAATTAAAGGATCGGCGTTTAACTTCATGGTGATCTGATTGTTCATGTTCCTTTTTCATCCTTTCTATTTCTTGCAGTATTTTTTCTTTATAAGAAGCAGCAAGCTTCTCTTTGTTCTCGTAGAGATAGATAGGAAGGGATGGATGTACTTGATCTGCTAGAAGTGCGGCATCAAGTGATTCCTGTGCTTCCTCGAATTGGTCCGCCATGGCAGCAGCAGCGCGTTTTGCAAATACCAGGCTTTCTAGCAAGGAGTTGCTTGCTAGGCGGTTTGCGCCGTGAACCCCATTACAGCTTGTTTCTCCAATGGCATATAATTGTGCCATCGTCGTTTGGCTATCCAAATCTACACGGACGCCGCCCATGAAATAGTGCTGGCTTGGAACGACAGGAATGCATTCCTTCGTTGGATCATAGCCTTCTTCCATGCAGCGTGCATAGATATTTGGAAAATGTTCCAGGATTTCTTTGGTTGGAATAGGAGCCATGGACAGCCATACATGGGAAGTGCCATCTTTCCTCATCTGTTTTAAGATTTCTTTTGTTACCACGTCTCTTGGAAGCAGTTCATTGACGAAGCGCTCCTTGTTTTTGTTCAGCAGGATGGCGCCTTCGCCTCGAACGGATTCGGAGATTAGGAAGCGGCGTCCTGGCTGTTTGGAATATAACGTGGTTGGATGGATTTGTATGTAATCCGGATTTTCAAGTTCTATGTTATGGTTTAATGAGATGGCAAGGGCATCCCCCGTCAGATGTGGAAAGTTGGTGCTGTTTTCAAAGAGGCCACCGATACCGCCGCAAGCCCATACGGTATAAGCAGCAGTCACGGTTTCAATCTTGCCTTCTTCATTTCGCATTACAATGCCATAGCAGGTATTGTCTTCTTCCATGATATCTACCATGGAGCAGTATTCGCGTAAGGTCACGTTTGGAAGTGCCTTCACTGCGGCAAGCAACTTTCTTGTGATTTCTTTGCCGGTGATGTCCTTATGGAAGAGGATGCGATTTACTCGGTGGGCACCTTCTCTCGTGTAAAGGAGTTCGCCATCCCTTTGTTCAAATTCTACGCCATAGCGGAGCAGGTCGTCTATGATTTCTCTCGACGAGCGAATCATGATATCCACGCTGTCAGGATCGTTTTCATAATGTCCTGCCTTCATCGTATCTTCAAAGAAACAATCATAATCATCCTCATTTCTTTCCACACAGATTCCGCCTTGTGCAAGGAAGGAATCGCTATGATCCTCGGCATCTTTTGTAATCATTAAGATTCTTTTGTCTCGTGGAAGGTTTAATGCACAGAATAAGCCTGCAACGCCGCATCCCACGATTATGATATCTGCTTGCGTTTTCATTCTATCTTCACCTACTTTGCAAGTTCTAACATTCTCTCAAGTGGAGCTAAGGCTGCAAGCCTTCTTTCCTCGCTGATTTCCACTTGTGTTTCATTGTTTAATAAAGCATCGCGTACTTTTTCTACGGTGATACGTTTCATATTCGGACAGTATTGACGGATCCCTACGGAATAGAAACGTTTGTCTGGGTTCTTTGTCTTCAATTCATAAAGAACGCCAAGTTCTGTACAGATGATGAATTCTTTGGCATCGCTTGCTGTTGCGAAGTCAATGATTCCGGAAGTACTTCCGACATAGTCTGCAAGTTCTAGGATTTCTAACGTACATTCTGGATGGGCAAGCACTAAGGCATCTGGTTTTGCCTGTTTTGCTCGTTTCAAGTTTTCTGCAGTAATGCTTGTGTGAACATGACAAAAGCCAGTACCAAAGATGAAGTTCTTATCTGGACATTTGTCAGCAATGTATTGTCCGAGATGCTCATCTGGGATGAAATAGATATTCTTGTTTGGTAATGCTTTTACAATCTTCTCTGCATTAGAGGAAGTGACGCATACGTCTGCGTGAGCTTTTAATTCGCTTGTTGAATTTATGTAGCATACAACCGCAAGGTCGTCATATTGTTTGCGCAAAGCTTCGATTTCATCAATGTCTGCCATGTGTGCCATTGGACAGTCTGCGCTTTCATCTGGCATGAGTACTGTTTTTGTTGGATTTAAGATTTTTGCACTTTCCCCCATGAAGGATACGCCACAAAATACAATGGTATCTTCGCTTACTTGGGTAGCAATTTTGCTTAAGTAAAAGGAATCGCCGATATAGTCTGCTAGAGCCTGTACATCATCATTTACGTAATAATGGGCAAGAATGACGGCGTTTTTTTCCCTTTTTAGTTTTTGAATTTCATCGGTTATGTGAGACATAGTCTGCTTCTCCCTTCGTAAAAAATACATATTTACAAATTTTCTCAATGTGTCTTTACATTGACTGCATTATAGCACAGTAGTTTACAGTTGACAAGACAGGTGTTTTGACAGGAAGGAAAAAATGTTTGTAAAATGCTTAAGAGTCTTAAGGAATATAAGAAAATCATAATGAATTCCTAATAGTTTTCTCATGAATTGGTTAGAAACGTTCGGAGAGGATTTGTTAAGATAAGAACAAGATATGATCTAGCAACATGAGTAAGGAGCAACCCCTTAGGTGGTATATATGCAAGCCCCAACTTCATATACCAGTTTTGCTCAAATCCCATACAAATGTCCGCAATACAATAAAAAGAGAGGAGGATAGATGTAAAGGCAAAGAAGGAGTTGTTCAACAACAACGAGTGATAGAGAATATTGAAACAAAAAGGTATATACAAAAATAACATACAGTCCATTACAAAAAAAAGGAAGCCCCGATGTGAAATGGCTTCTTTTTTTTGTATAAATTATTAGGAATTCTCAAATAGTATTCTTAGCAAATAGTTAGGAGGACACTGTGTATGAGGATAGAGGATGTCAGTAATCTATTCCAATTTATCGGAGGTCTTGGATTGTTTTTGTTCGGCATGAATTCCATGGCGGATGGATTACAAAAATCAACTGGAAGCAAGACGAAGAAATTAATGGGGTTCTTGACAAACAACCGTTTTATGGGGGTGCTTGTAGGAGCCTTAATTACTGCACTCATTCAAAGCTCTTCGGCAACGACGGTTATGGTTGTCGGATTTGTAAATGCCGGAATGCTTACGCTCGTACAAGCAGTCGGCGTAATCATGGGAGCCAATATCGGAACGACCATCACGGCGTGGATCGTATCCATGAATCAATGGGGCTCTATTTTTAAGCCAGAATTCTTTGCACCATTGCTTGTAGGCATTGGAGCATTTTTACTCATGTTTAGCAAGAAGGAAGGAAAACGGGACGTTGGTACCATCTTGATCGGATTTGGCGCGCTATTTATCGGATTGAACTTTATGAGTGAATCCATTGCCCCATATAGGGATTCGAAAATCTTTGTCTCTGCCTTTGCCATCTTAGGCAAGAATCCAATTCTTGCAATCCTAGTAGGTGCAGTCGTTACTGCAATCATCCAGAGTTCTTCTGCATCGGTCAGCATTTTGCAGACCCTTGCATTAAACGGAATCGTAAATTGGTATTCAGCTATTTTCATTACGCTAGGCCAGAATATCGGTACTTGTGTAACGGCACTTCTTAGCTGTGCAGGCGCACAAAAGAATGCCAAGCGTGCGGCAGTCATCCATTTCTTGTTCAACGTGGCAGGAGCAGTGATTTTCGGAATCGTGATGTATGTGTTGTTCCTCTTTAATCGAAACTGGGCGACGGCACCAATCAATACGGTAGGGATTTCGTTGTTCCATACGGTATTCAACATTACGAATACGATCATCCTATTCCCATTTGCAACCGTGCTTGTACGCTTATCCGAATTGATCATCCGGGACGATGCAAAGGAGGAGCGTCCACACGACGTGGTAAGCTTGATGAAGACACGCTTAGACCAGCGGTTATTTGATACTCCAAACTTTGCCGTAGAGGCAGCCACAAGAGAAGTGGCGGAGATGGGACAGATCACGATTGCCAATGCAAGGGAGGCAATGAAGGCGTTTTTGCATGACGATTCGGAAAAGATTGCAAAAGTATTTGAGAGAGAGCGGGAAATCAACGATATCGAGAAGATGCTGACCGAATACCTCGTATGGGTAGACAACTTAAGCCTTAGCGAGACCCAGCATGAGCTAATCAAGAACTTATTATACACGGTAAATGATATCGAGCGGATTGGCGATCACGCAGAGAATCTAGTAGAGCTTGCAAAGACAAAGGTAGATGACAAGCTGCAGTTTAGCCAAGAGGCCAACGAGGGGCTAGATGAGATGTGCAAGAGGGTCATGAACGCGCTTGAACTTTCGGTAGAAGCAAGAATGAATGCAGATATCGAGATGGCCAAACGGGTCAATGACTTCGAGATGCAGGTCGACCATTTAGAGGTGGTATTACGGGAAGAGCATATCAGCCGTTTGTCTAAAAATAAATGTAGTGCAGAAAATGGAGTGGTCTATCTAGACTTCCTTTCCAATATGGAACGAATGGCAGACCATGCCCATAATATTGCAGGATATGTAGTATCGGAAAATTAGGACCCCTAGGCAGGTTCCATAAAAAAAGCCCCGACGGCCAGAAGCCGAAGGGACTTTTTTCGTTGCATAGGGGGAAGTATTCGTTATACATCGTGATCAAAGTTTTTTACTTGGATAGATTCCACGTCTAGTCTCTTTTTCAATAATCGCTTTTTCGTACCCTCTCCTAAGTAGTGGTAAAGTACCGAAGTAAGTGGGATGAACGTAAGCATGCCAAGGATGCCTAGCATTCGCCCACCGACCGTTACTGCCATGATCACCCACATCGGAGGAAGCCCTACGGAGTTTCCAACTACTTTTGGATAGATAAAGCTTGTATCGATTTGCTGCACTACCATGAATAGGAGCAGGAAGAATACCGCTTTCCATGGATTGATTACGAAAATTAGGAGCGCTGACGTATAGCTCGAAATATAAGAGCCTAAAATCGGAATCAGTGACATAAAGGCAATAAATACGCTGATTAGCAAGGAGTACGGATAGTTTAGGAACGTAAGCACGATAAAGAAAAGTGCGAACTGGATCAGTGCTTCCGTACATTGTCCAGTAATGAAGTTACGGAATGTTTCGTTGCTGACGACGAAGAAACGGTGGATCTTTTGCGCCACAGTCTTTGGTACGTAGGCATACAGCACCTGTTTTGCCTGCAAGGTGATTTCTTCCTTCCGTCCTAAGAGGTACAGGGAAAACATAAAGCTGATCATCAAGTTCATAAGTCCATTGATGATGGTGCTTGCCACATGGAAGCTTGACACAAATAGGCCATTTACAAAGTCTTTTATGTAAGACGTAGCCTTTGTACCAATGGAAGTCCAGTCCAGATTGAATTCTAACAGCAAGTCATGGACTTGCTGATTGGTAGAGGCGTATTCGTTCAGCTTATGTCCGATGGTTTCCACAAACGTGCTAAAGCTGTTGATTAGAAGGCCCATCTTATTTACGAATTCTGGAATGATTAACAGGCTTAGGATTGCGATAATACTAAACACGAACAACACGGACAAGAGGATGCTGATCGCCCGATGGAACTGCTGTAATTTTTGGTTCTTTACTTTAGGAAGCAGCTGATTCTCGATAAAGCTCATAGGAATATTTATGATAAATGCAAAACATCCGCCTATGATAAACGGCATAAACAGGCCGATGATGTAGCGGATGACGTGAAAGATTGCTTGCAACTTTTGTAGTCCTAGTAATAAAAGTACAGTAAATGTAATGAGGAGAAGGAGTTGTTTCATCGTATTCTTATTTAATTCCATAGGATCCCTTTCTTTACTGTTTGGATTCTGTTTTTAGAATGATTATAACAAGATTAGGAAAAAAGAACAACTGTACTATCTTTTGTTTTGCTTTTTTTTGCATAGTCAGATATAATTAAATACTGGAACCCTATGGACAAAAACTGAAACGAATTGACATAAATTGAGGGAAGATGGAGGACAATCATGACTGACATTTCAGCACTAATTGAACAGTGGAAGAATCATTTATTAGATTTGGGAAAACAAAATCGCTTACTTCATTATCGTGACACGAAACGTGGAAGTCTGAGAATTGTTTCACCAGATTTTGATGAAATATATAAGTTATTAGTAGGGGAGAAACGTGTACTTACGTTCTCGCGTACGGAAAATAAAATGACGATTCAATCGAATCGTACAGAAAATGAAGAAAGGCTCATCATCAAGGCATTAAAAGACAAGGCTGGATTAATTGAGGAAGAGCAGGGGCTCCACACATTATTCCTAGCAATGGGCTTTTTGAACTGGATGGATGAAGAGACGGAAGCAAGATCGCCACTTGTATTAGTACCAGTGACATTTAAGCAGGACGAATTAAATAGTCCCTATGAAATGTACTATCAAGCAGATGAGATCCTGTTAAACCCAACGTTAAGCTACAAACTGATGAAAGACTGTGGAATCACACTTCCAGAGTTCAGACAAGGAAGCATGACGGTTGGTGATTACTTAACACAAATCGAGGGATATGTAGAAGAAAGAGGATGGAGCATAGACCGAGAATGTTCCATTAGCTTATTTACGTATGCAAAGATGAAACTATATGAGGACATCGAGAAACATAAAGAAGAAATCATGGCGCACCCAGTGTTACGTGCATTTGCCAAAGATACTTCAGCACTTCCAAAGTTTGAAAAAGAACTTCTTGATTATAATCATGACACATTAAGCATGCCATCCGAGACATTCCAAGTACTCGATGCCGATGCATCTCAACAGGATGCGATCCTGTATTCTAACAAAAATATCAGCTTCGTGTTACAAGGACCACCAGGAACGGGTAAGAGCCAGACCATTACCAACATTATTACGGAAGCGCTTGCAAGGGATAAGAAAGTACTTTTCGTATCGGAAAAAATGGCGGCATTAGAGGTCGTATACAAACGTTTAAGCGAAGCGGGATTAGGACAGTTCTGTTTACCGCTACATTCTTATAAGACAGAGAAAAAAGAAGTGTTAGAGGAATTAAACCAAACGCTTCATATGGAAAAAGAAAAGACGTACAAGGATACGCTATATCAGTTAGACCTGTTAAAGGAAGAACGAAAACAGTTAAATCAGTATGCAAGCGATCTTCATACGATCTGCGAACCATTACACCAATCCATCTATGAGGTGAATGGACATCTTGCAAAGCTTTATATGCGTCCAAACATGGAGTTTTCCATTGACGGAATAGAAGAAATCACAAGCGACAGGCTTCACCAGATGCTCTATTTAGTATCCGAGTATGAAAAGGTATTAGACAAGTTCGATGTGCCGTTAAAGGAACATCCTTGGTTCGATAGCTGTATCCACGAAGGCGGACATGATACGAAGAAAGAAATCGAAGCGAAGGCAGAGCAATTAAGAGATAAGCTTTCTACCTTAAGCGAGACGATGGAAGCAATCATGCAGGAGTATGGAGTAAAAGTACCAAAGACACTTCTTGGAGCCTATGACTTATTAGGATTACTAAAGGCTGCGAAGAAGGCTCCGAAAGACGTAGCATTCTTAGTAAACATCAAGAATACGGAGGATGCCTTAGCGCATGCGAAAAACGAAGAATCCAAACAAGAAGAGTACAAGGTAATCAAGTACTCCTTAGATAAGATCTTCGCCGTACAATATGAAAACGTAGATGCAGAAGAAGGAATCACGCTTGTTACAGAGACGATGGACTAGACGCCAAAAGTCTTGAAAAACAAGAACTTTACATCAGCATCACT
>CALZJY010000047.1 GCA_945787925.1 uncultured Anaerosporobacter sp.
TTACCGCTGCAAGCAATTAGCGAAGACCATCGTAAGCGAGCTTCTGCTTCGCGGAAAAGAATATGGCTGCCACTATGCTTATCTTCAAGTTGTTGCCGATAATCATATTGCGAAGCGAGTGTATCATTCCATTGGCTTTCGCAAACTATATTCCTACTGGTTTCGTGTGAGACATGAGTTATAATAAGAATAGAAAAAAGAAAGGACGTGTTGTTATGGCTGAATTTACAAACAACGAAGAAAACTTAACAATGGCTGACTTTGAAGACGCTATTAATAAATCATTTTCTAGATTAAGAGAAGGAGACCTTGTAAACTGTACGGTAATCGAAGTAAAAGAAGACCGTGTAATCGTAGATATCGGTTCTTATGCAGAAGGCATCATCTATGTTTCTGAACTTAGCGATGATCCTCATTTCTCCATCCATTCTGAACTTATTGCTGGAGACATCTTCAAAGCATACGTGCTTGAAGTAGATGACGGTAATGGAAACGTAATCCTTAGCAAGAAACAGGCTTCTAGCGAGCTTGCATGGGAAGAATTCGAAGCTGCTTTAGAAGCAGGTACAAAATATACCGTAACGATCGACAGTGCGGTAAATGCCGGCGTAGTTGCTTATGTAAATGGAATCCGCGGATTCATTCCTGCTTCCCAGCTTTCCCTTCACTATGTAGAAAATCTTGAAGAATGGGTTGGCAAGAAAGTAGACGTCATC
Organism: uncultured Anaerosporobacter sp.; assembly: GCA_945787925.1. Lineage (GTDB taxonomy): Bacteria > Bacillota > Clostridia > Lachnospirales > Lachnospiraceae > KM106-2. The sequence goes on from CALZJY010000047.1 coordinate 717, forward strand.
ATCATCACAGCAGAAAGAGACCGCAAGAAACTTGTACTTTCTGCAAAAGCGGTAGCGAAAGAAGAGGCGGAACAAGAGCACCGTGACAAGCTTTCCCACCTTGAAAAGAATGTCGTTACAACAGGTATTGTAGAACGAATCGAGCCTTACGGTGCATTCGTGGCAATCGGCGACGGCCTTACAGGACTTGTCCATATTTCCCGCATGTGCGCGAAACGTATCAAATCCCCTCGCGAAGTGGTAAATGAAGGACAAGAAGTAAAGGTTAAGATCCTTGATGTAGTAGACGGAAAAATCAGCCTTGATATGAAATCCGTTTCGGAAGCGGAAGAAGTCGTAGAAGATATCGACCACGCTCCGGTAGAATATACCGAAGACGGAGACGCAGGCACAAGCCTTGGAGATCTTCTTAGCAAGTTTAAATTTAACTAGGTTTTTCTTCCCAAATCAAAAGACCCTATGGATTGCATACATGCAATCCATAGGGTTAAATTTTTACATGATTTCTATGTTTTCCACAATTTGGAATCCATCTACTTTCGCTCGTTCGATATCGAATTCCTCTTCTAAATGCATTAGATGGAAACGAGAACGTTCCTCTTTGCTTAGATGGCTTGTTTTCTCTAACAGTCTTTCATATGACATGTGCACGTCAGAGTTCTCCATCATAGTTACTTCATGATAAATCTGATCATATAAATAGATATTTTGTAACTTTTCATGATATTCGGCAGTATCGCCGCTGTAGAAGAAGCTAAACTCATTTTCTAACATAAACTCGATGCTATACGTATTCGTATGGCCTTCATAATCTAAATTTGCAGTATGGCCTGTTTCATAAAACGCATACTCCGGCTGCTTTCTTCCTAGCGTTGGGAGATATAGCTCATCCCATTTGTTTACGAATAAGTTGTAATGGTCTCTTGGCACTCCCTGCATTGCTAATAGGTCTGCAATGGCCTCACTTGGGAAGTAGACGCATATATTGCTCATATCTTGCTTATATACTTTGAAGTATAAATAATCGATGATCGTTCCAAGACTCCCTACATGGTCACTGTGTAAATGGGTAATAAAGATATTTACACGTGCCTTCTTTTCCAATAAATTTAATTTCATCAGTTTGCCAAAGACATCATTTCCTGCATCAAACAAGAATAATTCTCCTGCAAACTCCATATATCCACTTGTATTTCCTCGTTTGGCATTGAATGCGCTGCCAGATCCAAGAAACTTAAGCATATCTCCCACCTGCTTTTCTATTTATTGTTATTCCGCTGCCGTAGCTGGCGGATTCTCTTTGTCTTTCTTACGGAAGAAAAATCCGGTAAGTCCGTCTTTCTTTCCTTTGTTTTTTTTCGAGATGATTCCATCCATCACCTGAGCATCCTCTTCTAGCACTTCCGTACTCGTAACCACTACAGGCTCTTGTCTCGTTTGACTGCTTACTGGCGCCTGTTCTTCGGCCTCATTCACAACACGCCCAAACAGGTCGGTAAGGTTGCTTTGATATGTCCTTGCCTGCTCCTCTCCTAAATGGTTATAGGACTGTACTTCCTCATTTAAGGACAGCATTTTCTTATCAAGATAAGAGACAATCTCCGCACACTCCCTTAACTGCGTGCTAATATGCTCTGGCGCATTTCCCTCGTATTTATAATAAATCTTATGTTCTAGGCTGGCCCAGAAATCCATCGCAATGGTACGAATCTGTATCTCTACCTTTGTCTCTACTACATTTTCCGATAAGAAAATAGGAACGGAGACAATCATATGGTAGCTCATATATCCATTTGGCTTTGGAGACATAATATAATCTTTGATTTTCAATACCTTGACATCACTTTGCTTTGCAATCAATCTTGCAATTCGATAAATATCCGAGGTAAAAGAACATATGATACGAATTCCTGCAACATCATTTAAATACTTTACAATATTCTCTGTCGTCAATTCGATCCCTTTGTGCTGCATCTTCTTTGCGATGCTTTGGGGTGATTTGATACGGGAAGTAATATGCTCGATGGGATTATATTGGTGTGTAAGTTTGAATTCATTATTTAGAATTTCAAGTTTGGTCCCAATCTCTTTTAATGCGGAATCATATAAAAGCAATGCTTGGTTCCATTCTTCTGCTGTATCATAAAACATTGGTAACTCCATGCTAACACCTTCTATTCCTTCTTCGGTAATCTGTCATCTATACTTCTACCGGTTTACTTCGTTTCTAAATTACCTCGTAATTATAGCATACAATTGTACATATTTTTCTAATTGCTACAAAATTAATAAATTATTAATGTTTGTTCGAATTACTTTAGAAATCCCTGGCTGTAGTAATCCGGAAGAACGATCGTAAACTTCGATCCTTTCTCAAATTGGGAGCGCACCCGGATAGTTCCTACGTGCTTTAGGATGATGAGCTTTGCAATAGATAAGCCTAGTCCATGGCCTTCCACGCCTCCATTTCGTACCGAGTCCGCCCGGTAGAACCGCTCGAAGATTTGCTTGATTTCTTCCTTCTTCATACCGATTCCCGTATCCTCGATTATGATGATGCAAGTCCCTTCCTGGTTCTTACAGCTGATTCGAATCGTATCTCTATCCGCCGTGTATTTAATGGCATTATCGATAAAGACACGGATTGCCTGCTTCAATGCCTGCTCATCCCCATACACCATCACATCCTCTAATACCGGCGCTTCGATCCTTCTATGCTTCTCAACCATCCTCGTTTCCTTCACCATTTCCTCGACGGTATGGCCCATATTGAAACGTGCGCGGTTTAAGTACAAAGTCTTCTTATCATGTCTCGATAAGAATAACAGCTTCTCTACCAACTCCTTCATAGAATTGGCCTCTTTCATAATCGCATCGATGGATTCCTCTAAGATTTCCTTGTCTTCCTTGCCCCATCTTGCTAACAGATTCGCATATCCTTGAATGACCGCGATTGGCGTACGGAGCTCATGGGAAGCATCCGAAACGAACTGCTTCTGACTCTCATACGAACACTCAGCGATACCTGCTAAGCTCGTCCGTATCCTTTTCCTTCTTCTAGGCAGCTTCCTGGGATGGTTGTAAGGTTACTTCGCCTGTCTGCAAATACCTCTCCACCGTGTCCGCATAAGAATTATACTTTGACACTTCCACACTAACATAGATGCCATAGATGATCATAAAGAAGATTACTCCAAAAATGATAAACAACCGTACATAATAGAAGGCGATTCGAAAGGAGATGGAGAAGTATAGTTTCTGTAACAGGCGGTCACATTTATTCTTCAATGGCAATAGTGTCTTACGTGACACTCGTTTGATCATTCTAATGGCTTTCTCATTCATCTTTAATCATATACCCTACCCCTCGTATCGTATGGATCACTGGCACTTCAAACTGGTCATCAATCTTATGGCGAAGATAACGAATATACACGTCTACCACATTGGTATCGCCTAGATACTCATACTTCCACACTTGATGGATTAGCTCTTGTCTCGTAATCGCCACATTCTTATGTAGCATCAAATACTCTAACAGTTCATATTCCTTTTTCGTGAGCGTGATTTCGGTCTCTCCATAACGGACCGTCCTGCTTAACAAATCCATATGAAGCTTTCCGGTTGTCAGCTCAGAAACCTCTTCCTTCTCATGCGTTCTCTTTAATGCCACTCGCATCCGTGCAAATAACTCTTCAATGGCAAATGGCTTCGTCATATAATCATCCGCCCCAATATCTAGTCCTCTTACCTTGTCCATCACATCGTCTTTTGCCGTAAGCATGATGATTGGAAGCTTGCTTCCACTCTTGCGAACCTGGCGGCAGACTTCCATCCCATCCATTCCTGGCAACATCAAGTCTAAAATGACAAGCGCCACATCCTCCTCTAATGCCATTTCTAATCCCGTCTTTCCATCATACGCGATCATAACTTCATATCCTTGATGCCTCAGCTCCAATTCTAAGAACCTTGCGATTCTTCGCTCATCCTCAATGATCAATATCTTATCCATTCTGATGCTCCTCTCATTTGTTCTTTCTTATAAAAAGAGAAAAAGGAATACCCAAAAAGGCATTCCCATTTCTTCTCCTACATTCTTAGCACAAAAATATAGCGATAATACCACTTCTTCCATTTGCTCATACCTGCATAGAGTGTGGTTACAAATTCTCGGTAGAACTTGCTTGCGATCTCTTCTTCTTCCTTGCTAAGTAAGGATATTCCGAACTTGGCCTTTAGCAGGATTGCAAAGTATACTTGTGCTTCTTGTACGGAACATGCAGGATACGTCTCTATGAATCGTTTTGCATATTCCTCATAAGAAGCGCTAGTATCATACTCTTCGATCTGGTGCTTTGTAAGTCTTACGATTTCTCGATATTCCATCAGGATTCGCTGATTCCTATTCATCTTATCCCGTCTATTCGCATACCATGCTGTAAGGACACGTCTTCGAAGCTCAATCACAGCCACTGCTGACACAAGTAGAAGAATTGCTGCCACAATGAGCTGAATCGTTTTCTTGATTGCAATGCCTAGTCCGTCATACCACTGCTGAATGCCTTCTAAAAATGACTTCTTCTGCATTTGCGTTTGGGGCTGTGGATTTTGTTTGAGTGGCGTTGCCGTAACCTTCGGTGCCTTTGTGTTCGCAGGTTTTGCCGTAGGCTTTCTTGTAGGCTTTAAGGTTGCCTTTGGATCCATGTTTACTGGCGGAATCTCAATCGTGCTTCCATTTGCATATGGGGCCGTCATCTCAATCGGAGTCCAGCCATAGCCTGGAAGATATACTTCTACCCACGCGTGGGCATTGGTATCCTTTACGTCAATCTCTACTAAATCTCTGCTCTCTTCACGGAAGGAACCATCCTCAATGCGAATAGTTGACTGGGAACCGATTACATTTGCAGATTTAAAATCTTGATCCGTTACGACATAGCCTTCCACATATCTTGCCGGAACACCCATTGCACGAAGCATTACCGTAGCCGCACTGGCATAGTGCATACAATACCCGCGCTTCTTATGAAACAAGAAATCCTCTACATAGTCCTTATTGCTAGCCGTCTTTCCTGGAGAAAGGGTATACTCCGTATTTTGTGCAAGATAATCCTTTACAAAGGAAATCGCCTCAAACATCCTATCCTGATTCATCAACTCATCATAAGTAAAGTCCTCGGAACAGTACTGCTCTGCCTCCATAAAAGTATTCTCACGGTAATTCTCATACAGCTTTTTTGCATAAGCGGTCGTATCGATCTGATCCATCGTTACGTATTCACCATCGACGGAAGCATCATGATACGCCACTTTTTGATCCTTTACGAGCTCCTTCACTTTCTCTAATCCATGCTCAGGAAGTCTCGTATACACATCCTTCACTAATTCAAAATATTCTTTTTCATCATTTGCAAAGTTGCGATATGCAATCATGTCCGAAATCTTGGAGAATGGATCATATAAATAGGTTCCAATCATGCCAACCGTTCTCTCATCTTCTACTCCAACTGACTTATCAATCTCCGACCACGGCAGCGTAATATCGCTATTTAAGATTTCATTGACCAAATCACCCTCTTGTTCTGGATCGAACTCTGACAAATCGCGGTTGATCGTACGTTCCACGATTTTAGTATTTAATACGTTTAGCTGTAATAAGGAGGAGAACTTTGCATACTTAAAGAATCTCTCATAATACGTGCTATCTCCGCTTTTTTCACCAAGATCGTACACATAATACGATCCATCGGCAATGCTGCTAATCGAAACCTTTCCATCCAATAACTGATAACTATCCATCGTGTTGTAAGGGACGTAATCACAGCTCTTATCGGCACTAACATTGTTCACCTGCATCACAAGCCGTTCCATTGGAAGATATGGATACAGACCACCGGCATATGCATTGAGCAACCGTTGATATAATTCTTCTTCACTGCCATCATATCCAAGGCGCGCATTTAAATCGTCAATACGTTGTTGCTCCCCGTCTTCTAATGGCTTCCAAGATTCTCCCGTATAACGCTCTCCTATGTATCCTTTGAGATACAGCGTCCTATTTATATTCGTCCGCTGCGTCGTGATCTTTAATGCGGTCGTATTCTCATACTTGATCTTTCCTACCCTGCCCAGCTTTCCATTACTCATACCACTGTTACTATCGCCTTCGAACTGCTCTGCAAACTTATGGAAAATCGTATCCTTTAATAACTCTCCAGACGTAAGCTCCTTCATCTTATCCTGCAAGTCTAATCGAATCTGCTTGGCATCAAATTCTGTTTCATAACGTTCTGGGGAATAGGCAACATACGTGACTACAAATATAAGAGCTAATATTAGAAAGCTGATGCTCTGCGCCCGTACCCTTGTGCGCTCTAACGTATGGACCTCGAACTGTCCAACCGTCCCTCGGTTTGCCTTGGAGAATAATCCATACTTCTCACAAACGGTTCCTGCAAACAATGCCACCGTACCAATGATATAACCGATATATGGCTTAAGATTTGGCGCATATCCAACGACAAAGCAAAGATATACGATTGGTACCGTAACGATGATATATAAGAACATGGTCTTCCCGTACATTCCTACATAGCAGACAATTGCCACGATTATCATCATAATAAAGAGCAAGAAATACTGCTCTGCCTTGTCATATGAAGAATCTGATATTGCCAATGACTCCATCGATTCATCAAAATATTCATTATACATTCCTACAAATGCATTATAAACGCCTGCATACCCTGCCTGAAGGGTTTCTAGCCTAATATATCCATACATCACATACAGGAAAAATGTCATGATTCCTGTATATTTAAATATCGACTGAAAATAATACAATACCATAAAATACGCTACCATGATGCCAATACTGCCAATGACTACTGGCTTGCTAATGTCAATTCTAAGCCCCGTGCTGAAACAAAAACAAATACTACAGCAGATGGTAGCAAGGATGATATATACGAATAGATACTCCCACCATGGAATGGTTCCAGTATTCTTCATCACAAGCTCGATATCTTTGTCTATTCGAATTCCATTGTTACTGCTTGACTTAATCATACTTTCTCCTCACTTATAGCAATAATGCCTCGATTCTCTCTTTGTATCCATCCACTTCGATATACTCGATTCCACCTGAGAAAGCCACGCCAGTCTCCTCCCATGGCTCCTTCTCACCGACGATACGAATTGCTTGTACTTCGGTTTTTGAATAATCGGTAGAAAATGTTTCTTCCTCGTCTGTCATTTCTTCCCCTGTCACATAGTAGAGCTTCGCGACCGAACATTCCGTTCCTAGCATCGAATGCATCGAAACGATTTCCCTTCCAGTCTCCTCCGCCTTCACTTCTAACAGTTCATACAGCACACGATATAAGTCTTCTTCTCCTGTAATCCTCTCACAATGATAGTCCTCTTTTTTCTTCTCATACCATGCGATAAAATGTACTTGCTCATTCGCAATCATATGATATGACATACTGGCGATCGTAGCCATCATCGCATCATAATAGGACAAGCGATGCTCTTCCTTCTTATCCACGCTTAAGTTCACCAAGATTCCAACGGAACACGCGATCGGAAGGCTGTATTCCTTTACCATCACACAGTCCCTCTTGCTACTTAGCTTCCAATGGATTCGATGAATCTTGTCCCCATCCTTATATTCCCTAATATCAAATACCTCCGATGGATCATCTCCACTTTTCACCTTAGAAAATGTCTCGCTGTCTAATAACTCCTGATGGATGACCTTGATTTCATTTTCCATACTGAACACTTCAGGAAATACCTTGATTGTACAGCTTGTATCTGGCTTCAAATTGCGATGGAAAATTCTTAGCAAGTCATACACTACGACCTTCTTGATTCCAACCTTCATGCTGCCTACATGTTCCGATGTTAATGTGAATTTAATCGACTGCGTTGTCTTTCCATTGATGCTTACACAAAAGCTCTGATACTGTTTCAGATGCTCATATTCATTTTCATAAGAAATCACGGCCTTCACACAAGCCACTGGTAAGAAGGACGTATTCTCAATCACCAAGCTTACCTGCATTGGCTCGTCCTTGTTTACCGTTGCCGAATCCACCTTAAGAGTCGCTTTAAGATGGCGTTTGCTGTACCACACCAAACCAATCTGAAGCACTCCAAAAATCAAAAGCATGAAAAAGATATACATACACTGTACACCCGTATATAACAATGCCAATACTCCTGAGTAAATCAGGACTGCTACATAAATGCTCTTATTTATCCACATCGTTGCTCTTTCTCCTTTTCTACTCTCATCCTCTTATAATTTTGGTGGAGCTACTTGAGAAAGGATTTGATCCGTAAGATCTTTGGCAGTCATATGGTTCACTCTTGCTTTTGGGTTTAGTACTAGACGGTGTCCTACCACGCTGTAGAATACTTCTGTAATATCCTCTGGAATTACATAGTCACGATTATGGACATACGCTCTTGCCTTTACCATATTCGTAAGCGCGATACTCCCTCTAGGACTTACTCCAAGTGTAATGAGTGGATGTTTTCTTGTTGCCGCTACCAGTGCAGCTATGTACGCATAAAGCACATCGTGAATATATACTTGCGCAACCTCCTGTTGCATTCTTACGATTTCTTCTCTTGTTGCAACTTGTCTAATCTGCTTTAAAGGCTCTCCTGCCTGTTTTCCTTTTAAGATATCGATTTCCTGTGTGATATCTGGATATCCCATCGTAAGTCGAACCATGAAACGGTCTAGCTGGGATTCTGGCAACATCTGCGTTCCGACACTTCCTACCGGATTCTGTGTTGCAATTACAACGAAGGGATCTGGCACCCGTCTTGTCACTCCATCTACTGTAACGCTTCCTTCTTCCATAACCTCTAATAAGGCAGATTGGGTCTTACTTGAAGTACGGTTGATTTCATCTGCTAAGAACAGATTACAAAGCACTGCACCTGGCTTATATTCAAAGGTATTCTCTCTAGTCAGTACGCTAAATCCGACTACATCCGTTGGAAGTACGTCTGGTGTGAATTGCATACGCTTATACTCTAAATCCATTACTTTTGAAAATGCTAATGCAAGCGTTGTCTTTCCTACTCCTGGTATATCTTCAATCAATATATGGCCTTTTGCCAAAATGGCAGTTAATACGCTTTCAATGACATCCTCTTTTCCTTTAATTACTTTCTGCACTTCCTGCGCGATTGCTGTTACTGTGTTCTCTTTTAACATATTTTCTGTCTCCCATAGATTTATTGGTACTACTTAATATCAAAACAATTACTCTGCATTTCAAATGTAATTATATAAAATTTTCCATCCACTAGCAAGAAATTATCACTTTAGTGCACCGAAGGAGATTCTTCGCAATTTCCTATGCAATAACGAGAAAAAACAGGCAACCATTGGTTGCCTGCCCCTTTGCT
>CALZJY010000048.1 GCA_945787925.1 uncultured Anaerosporobacter sp.
AACTTCCATATGCCACAGGCAAGACCCTAAAAATGTTAAAAAGACAAAAAAAAAAAAAAAAGCATAAGAGAAGCAAAAGAAAAGATTGCAAAGACGTTAAAAGTAGACGCAAAGGAAATTGTATTCACTTCTGGTGGAACGGAATCTAATAACTTTGCGTTAATCGGTGCGGCTCTTGCAAATAAACGTGCAGGAAACCATATCATTACGACTAGAATCGAACACCCAAGTGTATATAATCCGGTCTTACTCTTAGAAGAGCTAGGATTTGAAGTGACATTCTTAGAAGTAGACAATAACGGGTTGATCGATATGGAACAATTAGCGTCTTCTATTAAGAAAGAAACGATTCTTGTTTCCATCATGATGGTAAATAACGAAATGGGAAGCGTGCAAGACATTGCAGCGATTTCTGAGTTGATCAAAGAAAAGAACAAAGCGACTCTTTTCCATGTGGATGCAATCCAAGCATATGGTAAATTTAAAATCTATCCCAAACGTATGGGAATTGACTTGTTAAGCGCAAGCGGGCATAAGATTCACGGACCAAAAGGGATTGGATTCTTATATATTAAAGACAAAGTGAAAATCAAGCCAGTGATCTATGGTGGGGGACAGCAAAAAGGAATGCGTTCCGGAACAGAAAATGTACCAGGAATTGCAGGGCTTGGCGTTGCAGTGGAAGAAATCTATAAGGATCATGAAGCAAAGATAGCTCACCTTTATTCATTAAAACAAGCATTGATTGATGGCGTAAACAAATTAGAAGACGTAACAGTAAATGGTGTGGAGCTAGGCATTGGAAAAACAGCACCCCATGTTGTGAGTGTAAGCTTCGCAGGCATCCGAAGCGAAGTGTTATTACATGCATTAGAAGAAAGAGGAATCTATGTATCCTCAGGTTCTGCATGTTCTAGCAACCACCCAGCATTAAGCGGTACGTTACAAGCAATCAGGATTAGGAAAGACCTTCTTGACTCTACGTTACGTTTCAGCTTCAGTGTAAATACGACGCTAGAAGAAGTGGAGTATGCAGTAAGCGTATTGGCAGAGCTTTTACCAATGTTAAGAAGATTTACTAGAAAATAGAGACTACAATTGTAGGAGGAAAATTATGTTTAGAGCTTTTTTAATTAAATACGGAGAAATTGGTATCAAAGGAAAAAATAGATTCATCTTTGAAAACGCATTATGCGATCAAATCCGTTTTGCATTAAAAGATGTAGAAGGAACATTTGAAGTAACAAAAGAACAAGGCCGTATCTACGTAGAAGTAGAAGGCGAATATGATTACGAAGAGACAGTAGATGCGCTTACAAGAGTATTCGGTATCACAGCAATCTGTCCAGTAAAATTAGTAGACAACGCGGATTGGGACAACCTAACAAAAGAAGTTGCAGAATATGTGGAAAAAGTACATGGCAGAGAGCCGTTTACATTCAAAGTAGAAGCAAAACGTGCAAACAAACAATACCCATACAACTCTCCAGAAATCTGTAGAGAGATGGGTGCCTACCTACTTGACCACTTCGATAACATGAAAGTAGACGTTCATAACCCAGATGTACACATCCATGTAGAAATTAGAAGCCGTGCGTATATCTATTCTACAATCATTCCAGGGCCAGGCGGTATGCCAGTAGGTACAAATGGAAAAGCAATGTTATTGTTATCCGGTGGTATCGACAGTCCAGTAGCTGGTTACATGATCGCAAAACGTGGTGTTACAATTGAAGCAACGTATTTCCATGCACCACCTTACACAAGCGAACGTGCGAAACAAAAAGTTATTGACCTTGCGAAAATCGTTTCTAGATACACAGGACCAATCAAATTAAATATTGTAAACTTCACAGATATCCAATTATATATCTATGAACAATGTCCACACGATGAATTAACAATCATCATGAGAAGATATATGATGAAGATTTCTGAAACAATCGCAAAAGAAAGCGGATGTCTAGGACTAATCACAGGAGAAAGTATCGGACAGGTTGCAAGTCAAACAATGCAAAGTCTTGCAGCAACAAACGAAGTATGTACAATGCCAGTATATCGTCCATTGATCGCATTTGATAAAAACGATATCATTGCAATCTCTGAAAAGATTGATACGTATGAAACATCCATCTTACCATTCGAAGACTGCTGTACAATCTTCGTTGCGAAACATCCAGTAACAAAACCAAATATCAACATCATTAAGAAGAGCGAAACTCATCTTCAAGAGAAGATTGATGAGTTAGTACAAGTGGCATTAGACACAAGAGAAGTCGTAATGTGCGAATAAATATCCAGAATTGGTGAATTTATCTGCTTGAAGCAACGGTACGTTCTGTGTATAATAGAACGTGCCGGAAACGAGCGGATTATGCTTCGAAAAGCAAAAAACAGAGGATCCATAAAAATGGCATCCTCTGTACATAAAAAACTTATTCAACGATGTATGGTTTTAATGCTTCAAGAATTGTCTCTGGATTTTCAGAGTGGATGTTTAAATCGATTGCTTTAGATAAATCTAAGCTGAAAATACCCATGATGGATTTTGCGTCGATTACATATCTACCGCTTACTAAGTCGAAATCTGTATCGTATTTTGTAACTACGTTTACAAAAGATTTTACTTTATCGATTGAATTTAAAGAAATTTTTACTGTTTTCATAGGAAATTCCTCCTTGTTAATTTTATAGATATATACTAACGTTATCAATTTTAAAAGTCAATATACAATATAGATAAAAAAATATGTTGAAAAATAACGATTAGTTAGGGTTGAAATGGTACATAATAGGTAAAATTATAATAAAAAAACAAAATGGTATGATATATATTTGCCAAAAATTACTCTGTTATGTGGAGCATGGTTGTAAATAGATGCTCAATTTGAATGGAAAGGACTAATTATGGGTAAAATTTATATGCAAGATATAGTGAAAAAGTCCGTTGCATTTCTAACATTAGGTTGCAAGGTAAATACGTATGAAACAGATGCTATGAAAGAATTGTTCTTAGCAGCTGGATTTGAGGAAAAAGAGTTTTCAGATAAAGCAGATGTATATGTAATTAATACATGTACAGTAACGAATATCGCAGATCGTAAGTCGAGACAAATGCTTCATAAAGCAAAGAAAAACAATCCAGATAGTGTTGTAATCGCAGTAGGTTGCTATGTACAGGCAGCAAAAGAAGCATTAGAGATCGATGAAGCAATCGATTTAGTAATCGGAAATGATAATAAAGCGAATATCATTGAAATCTTAGAACAATATTATATTGATAATAATCAAAACGAATTTTGGATTGATTTAAGCCAAAATAGAGAATATGAAGAGCTAACAATCGGAAGTGCTGGTGAAAAAACAAGAGCATACATCAAAGTACAAGATGGATGTAACCAGTTCTGTTCTTACTGTATCATTCCGTTTACAAGAGGACGTGTAAGAAGCCGTAAATTAGAGGATGTTATTGGTGAAGTGACAAAATTAGTAGCTGCAGGATACAAAGAAGTTGTTTTAACAGGAATCCACTTATCTTCTTACGGAATTGATTTCGAAGAAAAGAAAGGCTTATTAGACTTAATTATTGCAGTGTCCGAAATTGAAGGGTTAGAAAGAATTCGTTTAGGTTCCTTAGAGCCACGTGTTATCACAGAAGAATTTGTAGATGTATTATCGAAAAACAAAAAATTCTGTCCACACTTCCACCTAAGCATGCAGAGTGGATGTGACGAAACATTAAAACGTATGAACCGTAGATATACAGCGGCAGAATTTTATGAAAAATGCGAATTAATTTACAAATGGTTTGACCGTCCAGCAATTACGACAGACGTTATTGTAGGTTTCCCAGGAGAAACAGAAGAAGAGTTCAATACAACAAAGGAATTCGTTCAAAAAGTAAAATTCGCGCAAATGCACGTATTCAAATACAGTAAGCGTAAAGGCACAAGAGCCGAAGTGATGGAAAATCAAGTAGATGAACAGGTGAAACATGCAAGAAGTACTGAATTGATTGCAATCGAGCGTAAGATGCGAAAAGAATATCAACAGCAGTTCAAAGGAAGTACAGAGTCTGTATTAATTGAAGAAGAAGTAACAATTGATGGAGTAAAATATCAAATCGGACATAATGAAAGATATTTAAAACTTGCAATTATTAGCGACACTGATTACACAAATGAAATTATTGAAGTTACAGTAGGCGAAAATATTACAGATGACTTATTACTTTGTGAAATAATCATTTGATATTTTTATTGATATGTATTAATATATTAATAATAAACAATATTTTTATTACACAATCATGTGGGATAGAGTATTACTGTAAGGACGTGAGAACATGCAAGAAATCAATAATACACAATATTTCAAAGTGCAAAAAGAACCTGAAGTAAAAGTGACTGATGTGATCAAGACAGTATATGAAGCATTGGTGGAAAAAGGATATAATCCTGTAAACCAGATGGTAGGATATGTCATGAGTGGTGATCCAACGTATATCACGAGCCATAACGGTGCAAGAAGCTTAATTATGAAGGTTGAGCGAGATGAAATCATAGAAGAATTATTCGGAGATTACATCAAAAGTAATTTTTAAGAAGTAGGTTTATACATGAGAATACTAGGTTTAGATTTTGGTTCCACGACAGTAGGCGTAGCGATCAGTGATGAGCTAGGCTTTACTGCCCAGGGCCTTGAAGTAGTACGCCGTAAACAAGAGAATAAGTTAAGACAGACATTAGCGCGTATTGAAGAGATTATCAAAGAATATCAAGTAGAGAAGATCGTACTTGGATATCCTAAGAATATGAATAATACAGTCGGTGAACGTTGTGAAAAAACCGAAGCGTTTGCTGACATGTTAACTAGAAGATGCGGACTAGAAGTCGTGTTATGGGATGAACGACTTAGTACTGTGTCCGCACATCAATCTATGATTGATGGTGGTATGAGAAGAGAAAATCGTGCACAGGTTGTAGATATGGTTGCAGCTGTGTTTATATTACAGAACTATTTGGATATGCAGTACAATGCATCCAAAGGCAATAAGGAGATTTAAAATGTCAAGTAACAATGGAAAAATCGTTCTTACAACAGAAGATAATGAAGAAGTAGAATTTTTCGTATTAGAAACAACAACAATTAGTGGATGTAATTATTTGTTAATCGCAGATTCAGCAGAAGAAGATGATGAAGAAGCGAATGCGATGATTTTAAAAGAAAAAGAAACAGCAAACGATGAAGTTGTATACGATGTCGTAGAAGATGACGAAGAATTAGCAGCTGTATCTAAAGTATTTGAAGCAATGATGGATGACATCGATATTGAGATGGACAAGGCCTAATTGAAATTAGAATAAAGAAGTTATAACTTGCGTTAAACTTTTTATTTATAGAACAGATTATGTAAGAAACAATAAAATTTGCGCAATCAATAATAAGTTAGACAAAATCAAAATGAGAAAATGGCATCAATATGCTAGAAATGAGGTCTGAATGAGTACGAATCATGAACTGTTTAAAACGTTGTTGAAAGAAAACGGACTAAAGGTTACGACACAACGTATTGCTATTCTGGATGTGCTACAAAGCAGACCAGATTCACATCTTACAGCAGAAGAAATTTATGAATATGTGAAGGAACAATATCCTGAGATCGGTTTAGCAACAGTATATCGAACAATCCAGTTATTATCCGATTTGCATCTAATTGACAAGCTGAATTTGGATGATGGCTTTGTACGCTATGAAATAGGTAAAGTGGGTGGAGAGATTGGTAAAGGCCATCATCACCACCATTTGATCTGTTTGTCTTGCGGTAAAGTTTTTTCCTTTGAGGATGACATGCTGGAAAGCCTAGAGAATCGAATTAAAGAGGAATTACATTTTAGTACAGTGGACCATGAAGTAAAACTTTATGGATATTGTGAAGAATGTCAGAAGGCGTGTAACGAGTAGCGCTTTCTGACAGAAACAACTAAAACTATGAATAATGAATCAGTCTAAATCTTACAAAGATTGTGCCTTGATTTTTGCCTTACATACTAATATGGAGGTGCAATTATGAAAGCAAAAGTAGTAAGTGACAAGGGAGTTAAGATTATCCCTCTTGGTGGGTTAGAACAAATTGGTATGAACATTACTGCATTCGAATTCGAAGACAGTATTATTATTGTTGACTGCGGGTTATCATTTCCAGATGATGAGATGCTAGGTATCGATTTAGTAATCCCAGATGTAACATATTTAAAAGAAAATATTCATAAGGTAAAGGGGTTTGTTATCACACATGGTCATGAAGATCATATCGGTGGACTTCCTTATATCTTAAAAGAAGTAAATGCTCCTATTTATGCTACGAAATTAACAATGGGTATCATTGAAAATAAATTAAAAGAGCATAATTTAACAAAATCAACAAAGAGAAAAGTAATCAAATATGGTCAGTCCATCAATTTAGGATGTTTTAGAATCGAATTCATTCGTACGAACCATAGTATTGCAGATGCAGCCGCACTTGCAATCTATACACCAGCAGGTATTATCGTTCATACTGGTGACTTCAAAGTGGATTATACTCCAGTATATGGTCAAACAATCGATTTACAACGTTTTGGTGAAATCGGTAAAAAAGGCGTATTAGCATTACTTTGTGATAGTACAAACGTTGAGAGACCAGGATATACAATGTCTGAAAGTACAGTTGGTAAGACATTCGATAATATATTCGCAGAGAATAGAAAAAATCGTATCATCGTTGCGACATTTGCATCTAACGTAGACCGTGTACAACAGATTGTAAATAGTGCACATAAATATGGACGTAAAGTAGTTGTAGAAGGACGAAGCATGGTAAATATCGTTTCTACAGCCATTGAATTAGGATATATTAGTGTTCCAGACAATATCATGATTGATATTGAACAAATGAAGAACTATACAGATGACCAAATCGTATTAATTACGACAGGATCCCAAGGGGAACCAATGGCAGCGTTATCTCGTATGGCGTCTAGCATTCATAAGAAAGTTACGATTAAACCAGGAGATACTATTATTTTAAGTTCTTCTCCGATTCCAGGAAATGAAAAAGCAGTAAGTAGAATTATCAATGATTTATCCATGAAAGGTGCAAAGGTAATTTACCAAGATACTCACGTATCTGGTCATGCCTGCCAGGAAGAAATCAAGTTAATCTACACATTAGTAAAACCAAAATATGCAGTACCAGTGCATGGGGAATACCGTCATTTAAAACGTCATGCGGAATTAGCAGAATCTTTAGGTATTCATAAAGATAATATCTTCTTAATCTCTTCTGGTGATGTATTAGAGTTAAGTGAAGAAAAAGGTGAAGTAACAGGAAAAGTTCCATGTGGAGCGATCCTTGTAGATGGTCTTGGTGTTGGTGACGTTGGTAATATCGTATTACGTGATCGTCAACATTTATCTGAAAATGGTTTAATTATTATCGTAGTTACGTTAGAAAAATACTCAAATCAAGTATTATCTGGTCCAGATATCGTTTCTCGTGGATTCGTTTATGTAAGAGAATCTGAAAACTTAATGGACGAAGCAAAAGAATGTGTAAATAATGCATTACAACATTGCTTAGACCGTGGTGTAAACGACTGGGGCAAGATTAAGAACGAAGTAAAAGATTCCTTAAGCGATTATATTTGGAAGAAAACGAAGAGAAATCCAATGATTCTACCAATTATCATGGAAGTGTAAGAAAGAGAATCTGGTTATTGTTTAGAATAAGCAGGTTGCATGGGGGGATAAGATGAAAGAAGATATAGTGAGGCCAAGACTAGCATTTCGAGTTACCCACGGTGTTGTGCATATTCTTTTGACGGTTGCATTCTATTGCTTTGCGGCATTTGTCGTGGTGAAAGCTTGTTCGTTTGCGTATCACTTTTCTTATGAAATTTTTGGCCATGTAACGGTTACAGACAGTGCGCATAAATATGATCGTCAAGTCGTAATCAATGAAAATGAAGGAACAATGAGTGTAGCGAAGAAGCTAGAACTTTATAAAGTTGTAAAAAATAAATACTCATTCTATGTACGTGCGAAAATTGGAGACGAGCACATTAAGCCAGGAACTTATATTTTAAGTTCAGATATGGATTATGAGCAAATCTTAGATGTGATTACGCATATGTCGGAAAAAGTGTAGCCACTCCGTAACACGGCATAGAGACAAAAAGGGAATGAACTTTTCATTCCCTTTTTTGTTTGGATAAGGGGCAACGAATCCCCCCCCCTTGGAATAATCTTAGATTTGCTGGAAAAAATATAAATAATTGATACTTGGTTGATTTTATGCTCAAAATATAGTAGTATAGGGAGTTGTGCGATACAATTTAAATCGCGCAAACAAGCTAATTTATAGATAGATAGGAGAACGAACGTGATTGGTAATGAAAGAATAGCAAGTTATATCTTTTCACTTGAGCAAGATTTGCCGGAATATTTATGGAATATTGAGAAGGAAGCATTAGCTACGCATGTGCCAATTATCAAGAAGCCAACGCAATCGTTACTTCGATTTTTGATGCATAATAATAGACCGAAGCGCATTTTAGAAGTAGGGTGTGCGGTAGGGTTCTCTGCGTTAGTAATGTCAGAATATATGCCAGAAGGCACTACGATTACGACAATTGAACGTAATGAAGGTAGAATCGAACGAGCAAAAGCAAATTTTGCAGCATATGATTCAAAGCATGCCATTACTTTGTTAGAAGGGGATGCCACTGATATTTTACAAGACCTTGTAGATAAAGGGGAGCGTTTCGACTTTATTTTTATGGACGCCGCAAAGGGACAATACATTAACTTCTTAGACAATGTGTTCACCTTATTAGAAGACGGTGGATTGTTAGTATCCGATAATGTGTTACAAGACGGCGATGTGGTGGAATCTAGATTTGGCGTGACAAGACGAAACAGAACGATTCACTCAAGAATGAGAGAATATCTGTATACGTTAACTCACCATTCCCAATTCGATTCCGTAGTTTTACCAATCGGTGATGGTGTAACGTTAAGTAATAAAGTTAAGAAATGATAGAAAATGGAGAGACTTTATGTTAAAAAGAAATAAACCGGAGTTATTAATTCCTGCAAGCAATCTTGAAGTGCTTAAAGTAGCAGTTCAATATGGTGCAGATGCAATTTACATCGGTGGAGAAATGTATGGCTTACGTGCAAAGGCAAGAAATTTCTCAAAAGAAGATATGATCGAAGGAATCCGCTATGCGCATCAATATGGTAAGAAAGTATATGTTACTGCCAATGTGACGGCGCATAATGAAGATTTAGAAGGTGCAAAGGCATACTTCAAGGAATTAGGTGAAATTGGTCCAGATGCCATCATCATCTCAGATCCTGGAATGTTCGAGCTTGCAGGGGAAGCTTGTCCTCATATCGAACGCCATGTTAGTACACAGGCAAACAACACAAACTATACGACATTCAATTTCTGGCATAAGTTAGGAGCAACTCGTGTTGTTACAGCAAGAGAGTTATCGATTGCGGAAATCGCGGATATCAGAGCACATATTCCAGATGATTTAGAAATCGAGACATTTGTTCATGGCGCAATGTGTATGGCATATTCCGGACGTTGTTTATTAAGCAACTACATGACAGGAAGAGATGCAAATAGAGGAAGTTGTACTCATGCTTGTCGTTGGAAGTATTCTGTTTCTGAAGAAACAAATCCAGGCCAATTCGAGCAAGTAGATGAAAACGAAAATGGAACATACATCTTTAACTCAAAAGACTTATGTATGATTGACCATATTCCAGATATCATTAACGCTGGAATCGATTCTTTAAAAGTAGAAGGCCGTATGAAAACAGCTCTTTATGTTGCAAGTGTTGCTAGAACATATCGTCAAGCAATTGATGATTACTTTAAAGATCCAGCTCTTTACGAAGCAAATATTCCAAAATATTGGGATGAAATTGCAAAATGTACGTATCGTAAATATACAACTGGCTTCTTCTATAACAAGCCAGATCATGAAACACAAATTTATGATAACAACACGTATATTAAGGGATATAGTTA
>CALZJY010000049.1 GCA_945787925.1 uncultured Anaerosporobacter sp.
ATAATGTCTTTTAGTTTATTATTCCCAGATGTAGTAAGCTTTAACTGGTTATTATTTAGGAACTTGAAGCTAATGTTTGGATGGGATACTGCAAGACGTTCAATTAAATCACTAATATAAGTACCTTCTGTCGTCGGTGTCTTTAAGAACTTCCGTCTTGCTGGTGTATTGTAAAACAGATTACGTACGATGAACGTCGTTCCTTCTGGACATCCGATTTCTTCAAATGCCTTTTCCTCACCACCGTCAATCAAATATCTGCTTCCTAATACGTCATCACGATTCTTCGTTACTAACTCAACGATTGCCACGGCACTAATACTGGAAAGTGCTTCTCCACGGAACCCAAGACTGGATACACTAAGCAAGTCTTCTACAGAACGAATCTTACTGGTTGCATGTCGTAAGAACGCAGTCTTGATATCATCTTTTCGAATCCCGCAGCCATTATCCGTAATTCGGATAAAACTAATTCCGCCTTCCTTAATCTCTACCGTAATGGCATTTGCTCCAGCATCGATTGCATTCTCAACTAATTCTTTTACAACTGCGGCAGGTCGTTCTACTACCTCGCCCGCCGCAATCTTATTTATCGTCTTTTGGTCTAATACTGTAATATTACCCATTCTTTATCATTCCTTCACTTTAAGTTGAAGTTCATATAGCACGTTCAGTGCCTCAATCGGTGTCATTCTAGAAAGATCGATCTTCGCTAATTCTTGAATGACTTCCTCGTTTTTAGAAATCTCTTGTTGTACAGGGAATGCCTCTGTAAAGTCAAATAGTGACATTTGACCGATTTCTTCTTGTTCTTCCCCTGCTCCTTCTAACAAGGATTTTGTTTTTGCTGCCAAATCATGGTCGCTCAATTCTTCCACGATTTCTCTCGCACGTTTTAATACCGTATCTGGAACGCCTGCAAGTTTTGCAACTTGGATACCATAACTCTTATCTGCGCCGCCTTTTACGATCTTGCGAAGGAAGATGATATCTTCCCCTTGTTCTTTTACAGCAATACAATAGTTGTTTACCCCTGCAATAGAACCTTCTAATTCTGTAAGCTCATGATAGTGGGTTGCAAATAATGTCTTTGCACCAAGAAGCTTCGTATTGCTGATATGCTCTACGACTGCCCATGCGATACTAAGTCCATCGAACGTACTTGTCCCACGGCCAATTTCATCTAGGATTAACAAGCTGTTCTTTGTGGCATTTCGAAGGATGTTTGCTACTTCCGTCATTTCTACCATGAACGTACTTTGTCCGCTTGCTAAGTCATCAGAAGCTCCTACGCGAGTAAAGATACGGTCTACGATTCCAATTTCTGCGGATTTGGCCGGTACAAAGGAGCCGATTTGTGCCATTAGTACGATTAAGGCTGTTTGTCTCATATACGTAGACTTACCTGCCATGTTCGGTCCAGTAATGATGGAAATACGATTGTTCTTGTTATCTAAGAACGTATCGTTGGATACGAATAAGTCGTTGTTCATCATCTTTTCTACCACTGGATGGCGGCCGTCTTTGATATCGATTACACCTTTGTTATTTACTACCGGACGAACGAAGTTTTGATTTTGCGCTACGGTCGCTAAGGAAGTAAATACGTCAATCATCGCAACTGCTTTTGCGGAAGATTGGATTCTAGCGATTTCACCTGCGATGTGCTCTCTTACTTCACAGAATAAGTCATATTCTAATGCTGTCAACTTATCTTCTGCACCAAGAATCATATCTTCTAATTCTTTTAATTCTGGAGTAATATAACGTTCTGCATTAGCTAACGTTTGCTTTCTTGTCCATGTTTCTGGTACAAGTTCTTTATACGAATTCGTTACTTCTAAATAGTAACCAAATACTTTGTTGTATTTGATCTTAAGATTCTTAATTCCTGTATTGTTACGTTCTTTTTCCTCTAATTCTGCAAGCCAAGTCTTACCTTCTGTCTTTGCTTTACGTAACTTGTCTACTTCTTCATGGAAGCCATCTTTGATGATGTTTCCTTCACGAATGCTTAGCGGTGGTTCCTCACTGATACTTGCATGGATTAATTCCGCTAAATCTTCTAAGCCATCTAATTGCTCATGAATCGTACATAATAAAGAAGATTGGAATCCTTCTAATAACGTACGGATATGAGGAAGCATGGACATAGAATTGTAGAATGCAAGTAAATCTCTTGGATTCGCTGTCTTATACACGACCTTACTAATCAAACGTTCTAAATCGTAGATTGGATTTAGGTATTCTCGTAATTCTTCTCTTGTAATATAGTTGTCATTAATTTCTTCAATCGCATCTAGACGTTCATTGATCATTGCTGTATCAATTAACGGCTGTTCCACATAGGAACGTAGTAATCTTGCCCCCATGGCTGTCTTTGTCTTATCTAATACCCATAATAAAGAACCACGTTTTTGTTTCTCACGAAGTGTTTCTACAAGTTCTAAGTTTCGACGGCTAGAGCTATCAATTAACATAAACTTGTTTGTTTGATATGGAATCAGACGTCTGATATGGTCTAAGCTTGTTTTTTGTGTTTCATATAGATATTGAAGCACAGTACCTGCTGCAATCGTACCAATCGTATAATCCTTTAAGCCAAGGCCATCTAACGTGCCTACGCTAAAGTGTTGTTTTAAGATACGGTCACATAATTCTTCATCATAGTACCAGCTTTCTAAAGAAGAGATGGAAATATGAAGACGTTCGCGTAAATCATCCATATCTACATTGGATACATAGAAGGATTCATTACAAATGATTTCAGATGGAGTAAATTTATTAATTTCATCTAATAACTTGCGGCTGTTTTCCACTTCTGTCACATAGAAATCGCCTGTTGTAACATCGATAATCGAAATACCATAAGCATTCGGAGTATAAATGATACACATTAAGTAATTATTCTTTGTTTCGTCTAATGTTTGTGTGTTTAAGTTCGTACCTGGTGTTACGATTCTTGTTACTTCACGTTTCACTAGTCCTTTGGATTGCTTTGGATCTTCTACTTGCTCACAAATAGCTACTTTATATCCTTTGCTGATTAACTTGCTAAGATAGCCTTCTACTGCATGGAAGGGAATCCCACACATTGGTGCTCGTTCTTCTAAACCGCAGTTTTTTCCCGTTAACGTAATTTCTAATTCTCTTGAACAAGTAAGTGCATCATCGAAAAACATTTCGTAAAAATCGCCTAGTCTGTAAAACAAGAGACAGTCTTTGTATTCATTTTTTGTTTCCATGTATTGTTGCATCATGGGTGTCAATTTCTCAATTTGCATAAATAAAGATCCTTTCTCTAGCGTAAAACAGCTCGCTATCTGCTTTTTATATGCTGTTAAAACCTAAACTAACTTTCTATTTGTAACGTCATTTCTGACTATAATAACGCTATAGGAAGCCACTTCTAAACATTCATGTCTAAAAACAGCTTCCTATATTATAACCCACATAATTTTGTCATTCAATGATTTCTTTTACTTAAAAATTACTCCATTCGCCTGTTTCTAAGAAGAGGTTTGCTCGCCTGTTCGCCGCATCAATGATTGCGCGGTCATAGCCTATGATACTTAAAAGTTTAATTGCGTTTTTACTTCTTGCCTTTCCAAGGTACAATTTATAGTCAAATAGCACATCATTCCCTTTTACTTCTTCTTGGAAATGATAGTTGGTATAGCTGCTTTCTAATATGTTTGTAAGCTCAATATCATGCGTTGCTGCCATACATAACACATGATGTTTCGCAATGCTATGAAGAATTTCTGCAGAAGCACTGATTCGCTCTACCGTATTCGTTCCACGAAGCACCTCGTCAATGAAACATAGAATTGGCTGTCCATGGTCCATCTGGTCAAGAATTCTCTTTAAGGACTTAATCTCCGCCATATAATAACTTTCTTGGTTTGCAAGGCTATCGGTAAGCGCCATCGAAGAATAGATTTTAAAATAACTTGCCCGATACGAGTCCGTAAGCGTCGTATCAATCGTCTGTGCTAATACTGCATTGATTGCTACCGTACGGAGGAACGTAGATTTTCCTGACGCATTCGATCCTGTAATAAGTACGCTTTGGTCTTGGTAAATGGAATTTTTGACCGGATTTGTGATCAATGGATGATATACGTTCTTCGCTTGTATAAATGGCTTTTGTCTCACTCCGCTACACTTTACAAGTTCCGGTTCTGACCAATCACCTATATATTCACGGAAGGAAGCAACTGCAAGACAAGAATCCAATAATCCAATGATTTCATACATGCAGTTTAATTCATTCTTATGGGCACGAAGTTCCGTTAACATACGGTTAAACTTGATAATATCCACATGGAAAATCATTCGAACATAGTCTAAGATCAACTCTGCAAACCCACCAACGACACCACGGCCGCCAAATACGATGCTAGATCCGCGTTTAAATGCCACAAAGGCCTTAGCGCATTGTTTTAACTCTTTAATCTCTTGCTCTAACCCATGAAACTTCTTACTATCCATTGCCTCAATGCTATCTACCATCTTTAGAATGTACGCAAAGACGTTAAAGTAACCTTCGATTTTTGCCTTTGTCATATTGTAGCGAACCATATTATTGGCAATCACACCAATGGTAATCATCGCACCTACCGCTGGGTTGAGATACATGGTTCCAATTCCGACAAAGAAAAGAACGATGTAGAGATAATGTAGCCATGGCTTCTCGATTTCAATATCATCGGTTCGATTGATATATTCGTATAGAGACACTTGCTCCATCTTACCAAACATATGAAGTGAATACTGTAATTCTTCCCTTACTTCCGCCTCTTTTCCAAAGAAACGAATCAAACGACCACGATTCTTTAATTCCTTTTCATCAAACAGTAACTTTCGCAACATAGCATATAAATATTCTTCCCCAATACTGCATGATGTATTATTAATCAACATATAGATTTCATCCATATTTAGGTCATTCCATGTAATCGAATCAATATCCGTATCTAAGTCTGCAATTGATCGATAATACTGCAGAATGGACGTCACCTTTTCTGAAGAATACTTTTGTTCTGGTCGCTTTCCCCATGCCTCTTTAATGCGTATCTTCATCATGTCTTTACGTTTTCTCTCATCCATGATTCCTTTCAGCATCAAAAAGATTAGGATTGCACCAAATAAAACTACATATTCCATTAAGCACAAGCTCCTTTACTTTCGTTTTCTTCCTCATTATAAGGGATAGAAAAAATCCGGTCAACTTAACGCGCTCTTTACTTGGGATATCATTTCCCTGTCAAGCGTTCAATATTGCTGTGTTCCCGTAACTTATTCCATACTCTCATCGGTACCGCTGCTTGCATGCGCAGATATTCAAAGGACTGGTCAATTGTCTTGATTTCCTCTATGGCATGCATTGCATGGTCACTTACCGCAAGCCGCCCAATTGGTGTCTTTAGTAGAAGTGTAAAGATCCAATAGCACTTCGTACGGTTGTTTATCAAAAACTCCCTTTGGCCATCGGGACGAATTGGATATCCTAACGCATGGAGCATGACATACGCCTCATCAATTGCATCCATCATCTTATAACGCTCGTTCTTCGTTATTTTAGGGAGCGCGCCATCCCATTGATAACATAAATAACATGCTGGAAGTATGAATGCTGCATGGCATTTTAACCAGGCATCCATATGCGTTTCCTTTTTAAGCCGATATCCCGTACCTGTAAACGCCTCTCGTAACCGTTTCTTAAATTCCCTAGAAAGTTCACCCTCTAAGGCACCTACTGTCATTCCACAGTTGATATGCACACTTACGACACGGTCTTGTTCCCGTCTTCCTCCTGACCCCTGAAATCCAAATGCAATCTCCCGTTTTACAGAGCACTTCTTCGTAATTACATCTTCAACTTCTGGTGCTTCTAGATTATTGCCCACAAATACCAAATACTTACTCGAATTCTTTGCTAATGCTGGCAATACTCCTGTTACTTGTCCTTGTTGCATGACCACGAAAATCAAATCATAAACATCATCTTGTTCTAACGTTTCGGTGACTGGAATGATATCATGAGTCGTATTCAGTTGTATGTAATGTCGAATCTGTAATCCTTTTTCTCGTAGTGTCTGCGCCCATGCTCCCCTGGCTAAAATAGTCACTTCATTCTTCTTTGACTTATTTAATTCATGGGCTAACTGACATCCAATTACTCCTGCTCCATACACTAAGATCCTCATATACTCTTCCTCCCTTACCTTATTCCTACATTATACCACACTCACTACGCTTCCTTTTGATTTCTTTTCTAATGCTTCCCCTTCCATCGTTCTTGTAATGCTTCCATTCCTTTTGAAAGATTACGAAATACCGATTCTGTCGCAACAGAAAAGACTAAGAATAAAAACACGCACTTCCTTGACATATCATAAAGGGAAAACCAATGCTTCAAAAATATGTTGCATATCACTAATCCTAAAATACAGCCGCCCCATACAAGACCACGCAACTTATTGAATGGTTGGCTAATCTTATAGAGAATCATAAAGCCAACAATCGAAAGCAATATGGTTCCCGCGGTAGAAATATCCCTTGCTCCCACTTCAAACACTTGAGCAAAGATTAATAATCCACATACCGCAATCACATCCGTTACTGCCGCAGGCAATGCCTTTGCTAATACATTGGTAATAAACTTTCCTTGAATCCGATGAGTATTCGTCTCTAACGCTAAGAAAAAGCCTGGTAGTCCAATGGTAAACATGCTGATCAAAGAAATCTGCGCAGGCTCAAATGGATAGGTAATCATCGCTAATACTGAAATGACTGCCAATAATAACGAGTAAATATTCTTCACTAAGAATAGACTTGCAGAACGCTCGATATTATTTACTACCCGGCGTCCCTCTAACACAACCGACGGCATGCGTGAGAAATCCGACTCCAATAATACTACTTGTGCCGCCTGGCTTGCCGCCTCACTTCCAGAAGCCATTGCAATGCTGCAATCCGCATCCTTTAACGCTAGAACGTCGTTGACACCATCTCCCGTCATCGCAACCGTATGTCCTTTCTGTTGAAGCGCATGTACCAGTTCCCGCTTTTGTTCTGGAGTCACTCGTCCGAATACCGTATAGTGTTCTACAGCCTCTTCTAATAACTCAGCCGTATTAAGCGACGTAGCATCTACATATTGCTCTGCATTTGCGATACCAGCTTTCTGTGCCACTTCAGAAACGGTAACTGGATTATCTCCTGAAATCACCTTGATTTCCACTCCCTGCTGCTCAAAATAGGAGAACGTCTCTTTTGCATTTTCTCGAATCTGATTGGCAAGTACGACATAAGCATATGGAGTCACTGGCTGCGTTAGCCTCTTTCCATCCACTTCTCCCTCATACTTTCCGTATACAAGCACGCGGTACCCCTGTCTTGTCTGTTCGATGAGTTCAGGTTCATAGAGCTTATACTCCTCCCGTAATACCATTTCCGGCGCTCCAAGCACATATGCCCCATCTTCAAATGTCACACTGCTATATTTATAGGCAGAGGAGAACGAAGTCTTACTAATCGCTTGCCTTCCTGTAATTTCTACAAAATAGGATTTCAACACTTCCATCGTAATATTATCCGCACTCATAGCGCCTACAAAATCACCCAGCTCTCGTATGACTTCTTCCTTTTCTTTCTTCCCTTCACAAATCGAAGAAAGTTCCACCCCCACGACTGACATGGCATTCTCTGTAATCGTCCCTGTCTTATCCACGCAGAGCACATCTACTCTGGCAAGTGTCTCAATACTCTTCATATCATGCAATAATACCTGCTGCCTTGCCAACCGCATCGCACTTACTGCTAATGCGATACTTGTGAGCAAATACAGCCCCTCTGGAATCATCCCAATTAATGCAGCGACCATCGCGGTAACACCAACGCGAATCGTTTCATGATTATAAACGATACTTTGGAGAAGCAAGATTGCTCCGATTGGAATAATGGCAATACCAACCCACTTCAATAATTGGTTTAAGGAACGGATCATCTCGGACTGTTCCTTTTTCCCCATTGCCTTGGCTTGGGCAGTGAGTTTTGAAATATAGGAATCCATTCCGACTTGTTCGAGCCTTGCCCTGCATTCTCCAGAAACGACGAAACTTCCTGACATTAGTGGGTCTCCCGCTCCTTTAGAGATTTCATCCGACTCTCCTGTCAAAAGCGACTCATTTACCTGAATCGTTCCATCTACTACCATGGCATCCGCACAAATTTGGTTCCCTGCTGAAAATATTACGATATCATCTACTACAAGTTCTTCGGATGGAATGATCGACACAGTCCCCTCCCTAACTACTTTGGCATGAGGAGCATTTAACATGTTCATCTCATCTAATACCTTCTTTGCTCGTATTTCCTGAACAATCCCGATGATTGTATTAAGGGAAATAATTGGCAGGAAGGTCAGATTTCGAAACGATCCCACCATGCACAATAAGATACTAAGGACTAAAAATATAAAGTTAAAATATGTACATACATTCTCAAATATAATGCTTCGAACACTTCTTACCGAAGCATCGTCCACATGATTATTCCATCCATTTTCCATGCGTTCTTTCACCTGTGACATCGTAAGCCCAGTCTCGATATTTGCATCCACTCGATGGATTTCTTTCTTCACTAACGGTTTCATTGTATCACTTCCTTTTCTCGTTCATACTCTCTATTATACCAATAATCCGTTATAAGGCTAGACAAAAGCCCTAGAAATAAGAAATAATCTTATTCTAGGGCTTTTGTGTTAGTCGTTAATAAAACGTGCTGCTTTATATGGTTTTCTATAATTCATATTGCTAATCTTGATTCCTGTTTTCGGATTGGATGCATGTACAATTTGGCCATTACCAATATACATCGCTACGTGATTAATAGTACCACCATTTGCATAAAATACTAAGTCTCCTGGTTTTACGCTAGAAACACTGATTGTTTTTCCTGCTGCCGCCTGGGATCTAGAAGTTCTTGTAATGTTATATCCGAATTTTTCATATACTCTCATCGTAAATCCAGAACAGTCTACTCCACTTGTGAGGCTCGTTCCACCATATACATACTTTCCACCAACAAATTGCTTTGCATAAGATACGATATTCGAGCGTAGGGAAGAGTTTGCATTCGTTTTAGGCTTGCTCACGCTTTGTGTTTTAGTAGTCGTTGTGTTTTTACTTGTAGTTTTGTTGGACACTGTACTCGTCTCTGTCTTAGTTTCCGCCTTAACTTCTGGTGTAGTCGCGATTCCTTCATCCTCTTTTTCTACAGCTTCTGCAGTCGCAAGTTTATAGTCTAAATCTAATAAGTCTCTTGCAATATATCCTGTTTGGTCATCGTAACTTACACAGATCCATTGTTCATCAGAATCATCTTTTACGTTTACTTCCTCACCAATGGATACTAACGCTAAGATTTTACACTCTTGGCTTTTTTCTTCACGTAAACGTACTGTTTCTTCATTTACAACACCGATTTTCTTACCAACTTCTTTTACTAACGCTGGAACTTCCTCTCCTGTTATAAGGTACTCCGCTGACACATAGCCAGATACTTCTCCAGAAGTAATCTTTGCCCAACCATTCTTATCAATGCTCTCTACCGTACATCCTGCATTCTTTGGTAACATACCAACTACTTCAGATGTTTGATTTGGGGATTTGCGGATGTTTAAGTAATCGTCCACGTTGGAAATTCCTATGTTTTTATAACGTTCGATAAATGCTAACTCTTCCTCTGATAGAATAGGTGTTTCTGCATTTGATGTATATGTGTCGAATACTTCTGCGGTAGTATCATTTAATGTTTGACCACAATAGCTATTGACAGTAACGGTGTCTGCAACTTGCTCTACCACTTCACTATCTAACGTATATTGTATTGGAGCTGCATGAACGGATACTTTTGCTGGTGTCATTAAAACCGCCA
>CALZJY010000050.1 GCA_945787925.1 uncultured Anaerosporobacter sp.
TGAAATGGTAGAACAAGCATTTGACGATCAATGTACAGGTGCTAACCCAAGATATCCATTAATGAGCGAATTAAAAGAAATTTACTTAAAAGCTTACTATGGTAAATAAAAATTGCTAGATAGAATTTAATTTCTATATATGAGGAGCTGCTTTAGCCGGCAGCTCCTCCTTTAATGAGAAACCTTTCTCATAATCCTTCTAAATTGCGAAAAACATGCGCACAAAAAAGTCTGAAGCATATAATACTTCAGACTTTTTTATATTTATTCATATTGTACAACGTTGATCCATTTTAACAATAGCTCTTGCTCTTCTGGTTTCTTCTTTGTAAGCTGAGCTGCAGCTACGATTGGAAGCCATTCTTGTACATAACGTTTCTTCGTATTAGTTTTTTGACAGAACGTATCCATATAATTATTAGCAATATCGATATTGTTAAGTGCTAATAAAAGATAGGTACGGGCAACATCAGCACTTGCATTTCCTTGGGAAGCATGGATCCAGTCTAATGGATATGCGTTTCCATCTGCAGCAATGATAATGTTACGAGGTTCAAAATCACCATGACATACTTTATCATGGGTTGGCATGCCATCTAGGCGTGTCAATAATTCATACTTAGTAATGTCATTGATTTCTGAAAGGCTTAGGATTTGTGCTTTTAACTTATCTTTTAATTTGTTTAGTAATGGAGATTTCTTAGATTGGATGCTCAGTTGGAGATTCACCATCTGATCTATGTACTTGTCCATGTTATCTGGGTCTTTTTCCATCAGCGATGCAAGCGTTTCACCTTCAACATAGTTCATAATGATTGCCCATTGGCCATCAATCATGGTAACTTGCGTAATGCCTGGAAGGCAAAGACCAGTTTCTTCAACTCTGGCCGTATTGAGTGCCTCTAATAATACATCTACTTTAGGGACATCAGTATTAAATACTTTCACGGCCTGGTCACCAAAACGATATACTTTGGATGACTTTCCTGTTGCGATTAAATTGGTAAGTTCCATAAATAATCACTCCTCTCATGGAAGAAATATTTTAAAATATAAGTTAATAGAAATAATTAGAGTTTCTTGTAACTTATTTACATTATAACACTTTTTAACAAAAAAGTATAGTGATAACAAACAGTTATTGTGTAATTTATATGTAAAATAAACTATACAAATGTCAGAAATAAAATTATAATTACAATAGATAGGCCTATAATAGGGAGAGGCATTGGAGGTTATATGAGACGCTTATCAGTAAAAGCAATAAAAGGTGATGAAGTACTAGCAAGGGATGTCATCAGTGGGAATGATAAAATTCTTTTGCCAGCTGGTAGTAAGTTAAAGGCAGAATATCGAAATCATTTACAGCGGCTTGGAGTAACAGCTGTTTATGTGACGGATGCGCTTTCTATAGGCGTATGTAGTGAAAGGGTTAGTGAAGATGCAATCAGGGAAGAATGTTTAAACAGTGTGAGGGCAGTGTTGGAGCGTTTCTCTTATAATACGGATGTAAAGCAATCGGGAATCCATAAGATCGCAGAAGAGATTATGAACGAGGTATTGGAAGAGAGGAACGTAGTGTACTGCCTTGCAGGAGTAAGGCAGCATTGGGATGAGTTGTATTCCCACTCGATCAATGTCGCAGTGTTAGCATCGTTAATTGCCCTTCATATGGGAATTGCAAGGGAGGACGTCAAAGATATTACCGTTGGAAGCTTGCTTCATGATATTGGATATAATGCGGTTAGCGTGAAGAAGGGGAGACAGCAAGAGGCCGCTTATACACAGGAAGAAAAAAGGGAACTTAAGAAGCATGTGATTTATGGCTATAGCATGGTGGAAAAAGAGGAATGGCTGTCGAATGTGAGCAAGTATATTATCTTAGAACATCATGAAATGATTAATGGGACGGGATATCCGTTTAAGCGAGACGGAGAACATATGACGACAGCAATTAAGATTGTTTCTTTATGTAATGAGTTTGATTCGCTTGTTTATGGACGTCATGGAAAGTCGCTTAAGGTTCATGAGGCGATTGAATATATTATTAGCCAGAGTGGACAGAGGTTTGAACATAGCGTTGTGGCAGCATTCAATGAGATTGTAGCGGCATATCCAAATGGAACAATTGTTGTGACAAATGAGGGGGATATAGGAATCGTATTACGTCAGAATAATTGTTGCCCGACAAGGCCAGTCATCCGCTTGCTTCAGAATAAAGAGAACATCCGTTATAACGACTGGATTGAGCGGAACCTTACAGAATGTTTGACCTTATTTATCGTTGACACGCTTGAGACGATTTAAATGTGAAGAGATGCCACGTTAATATGGACAAATTTGGATGTTGGTGATATAAATAGATAATAGTTAGAAGAAAATAAGGGGTAGGTGAAAGCTATGCATAGTTATCTTAGAGCAATTGGTTTTAGTGATGTAAAGAATCAGTTGGATTTGAATAAACTGACGGATCGAATTATGGCGGATCCAACACATAATAAGAAACAAATTTCAGAAACAGACGTAATCTTTGCAGAAATATCAAAAGAGTTTGCGGATAATATGGGCTTGGCACTACGCGGAGAATATGATGAGGATGGAAAGTTCCGATTAGAGAGTTACTATCCTTATTATATTAGTGAGAATGTATCCACGAGGGAAGAAATCCTATTTAATAAGAAAGTAGATAGCAGAAGTTATACAGGTATGTGTGATGACTTACGTATCGGCGTATCGTTAATCTTTTATTTACAGAATGTATTGGAATATCTGAATGTGAAAAAAGATACTACGAAGGTAAGTAATTTCTTAGATGTAAGATTGTCCGCACTTTCCATCCAGGGAAAGATCTTGCTTGGAATTGAGAAAAAGCCGATTAAGCCAGGAGAACGTTCTTTATATGAGAGCAAGCATCGTACGCAGCTGATTGCAGAAGCGAGAAGAGGCAATCAGGAGGCAATCGATAGCTTGACGATTGATGATATTGACTTATATGCAATGATTACGAAGAGGGCAAAGACAGAGGATTTATATTCCATCGTGGAAAGTTCTTTTGTGCCATTTGGTTCGGAATCGGATAATTATGTGATCATTGGTAATATTTTAGAGTGTAAGACGCTTAAGAATGTCTTTACGGAAGAAGAGATTTGTCATATGTTGATTGAATGCAATGACTTAATTTTCCCTGTGATTATCAACTGTAAGGACTTACAAGGAGAGCCAGCAGTAGGAAGAAGATTTAAAGGCGTCATCTGGATGCAGGGAGCGGTTACATTTGAAGGAGAAAAAGTATGATTAGAAAACTAGAAAGAGCAGACAGAGAAGACTATCTTTCTATGGCAACTGAATTTTATGCCTCGGATGTGGTACTTGCACCAGTTCCTAGGCAGCATATGGAACGCACATTTGAAGAAATGATGCGCTCCGATTTATATGCGTTAGGCTATGCCTTAGAGCATGAAGGTGAGATGGTTGGTTACGCACTGCTTGCCAAGACGTTTTCCCAGGAAGCGGGAGGAATGGTGCTTTGGGTCGAGGAGCTATATGTACGAGAACACGCCAGAGGATGTGGACTTGGAAGAGAATTTTTCGCGTTTTTAGAGGAGCTTAGCAAGGAGCAAGTTGCTAGGGTCCGTCTAGAGGTAGAAGAGGAAAATGAAAAAGCGGTAGCCCTTTATAAAGAAATGGGCTTTGAGTGGCTAGAATATAAGCAAATGGTGAAGAATTATCCAGTCGTAACATTGACTTAACGATATATTATGATTATAATAAGGGTGTTAGACTTACCACACACAATTATGCATCTATAGCTCAGTTGGATAGAGCGACCGCCTCCTAAGCGGTAGGCCGCTGGTTCGAATCCAGTTAGGTGCAGGAAATTTGAACTGAACAGCATTTCATGCTGTTCAGTTCTTTTTTTAATTCACAGGAAATGTTGTAGCAATCCCTCCTCGGCGGGGCAACGTGTGTGGAACACATACTTTGTTCTTTTACAAAGAAATGTGGTATAATATTTGTAAAATTGAATAGGTACTAGAGAGGAGATCTTATGTTAAAAAAGATTATGAATGTCTTTTTTGTCCTATTTTTTATTGCCTCTATTATTTTTGAGAGTTATTGCTTGCTAGAATGTTCGGATTCTCCAAGTATTGTGATTTGTGGCGGCTTAGTTGTAATTATTGCTGCATTTTTGTTTATAGATGTGTTAGTAAGTGTCTATACTACAGAAAGGGATTATATTCTTTCAAAGCGTGAAGAACAGCAGCAAGCTGCTGTAGCCGCATTACAGAAAGAGTTAAACGAGCTCTTAAAGTATGAGAAGGCACTATACGTGGTGACAAAAAAGAATGGAAAAGAAAGTTAGAACTAGAATGGAGACTCTATGGAGTATATAGTAGTAGATTTGGAATGGAATCAAAGTCCACTTGGCAAGGGGACAGAGGATAAGAAGATGCCATTTGAAATCATAGAGATTGGTGCAGTCAAGGTAAATGAGAAGAATGAGTGTATCGAGGAATTTCATGAATATATTTGCCCACAACGATACTTAGAGCTTCACCATCACACGCAGGAATTATTGCAGATCGATATGGAAGTATTAGAGAAAGCCGATGGATTCGAAGAGGTAATCAAGCGATTCTTTGCATGGTGTGGAGAAGAGTATATGTTTTGTACATGGGGTGCGATGGATTTAACTGAATTACAGCGAAATCTACGTTATTATGGATTAGATGAGTTGTTATCAGGGCCCATCCGTTATTATGATGCCCAGAAACTTTTTTCAATGCAATTTGATGAGAAGAAAAAAGCACATACATTAGAATATGCTGTGGATTATATGGAACTAGAAAAGCAGCAATCCTTCCATAGTGCGATTCATGATGCCAGATATACGGCAAAGATATTTGTTCAGCTGGATCGGGAATTAAGAAAGAACTTTTCCATTGATAGTTTTCATAATCCGAAATCAAAACAGGAAGAGATCTATGTAGTATTTGATTCGTATTCAAAATATATTTCGAGAGAGTTTGATTCGAAAGAAGAAGCAATTGAGGATAAGGATGTAAAGGGAAGCATTTGCTATCTTTGTGGGAAGAAGGCGGCAAAGAAGATCAAATGGTTCTCAAGCAACACGAAGAATTATTATTGCCTTGCTTGTTGCAGGAGTCATGGATATATCAAGGGACGGATTCGTATGAAGAAGACGGAGGAAGGAAAGGTCTATGCCATCAAGGTATTAAAGCTTGTAGATGAAGCAGGCGCCAATGCCATCAGGGAAAAGCAGCATCAGCTTCGCCTCAAGAGAAAAGAGAGACGAAATAGAAAAAAAGCATAGTAGCTCATCAATACTGGTGTGAGCTACTATGCTTTTTCGTTTAATCTTTTCGATAATGCTTATATGCATTTGTAATGTTTCTCGTTCTACGACGGGAGG
Source organism: uncultured Anaerosporobacter sp. (assembly GCA_945787925.1). GTDB lineage: Bacteria > Bacillota > Clostridia > Lachnospirales > Lachnospiraceae > KM106-2. The sequence goes on from CALZJY010000050.1 coordinate 5,435, forward strand.
AATAATAACGTTTTCTTCTTTTGTATCTAATCACTTTTAATATAATAAATAAAATTACGATAATGACAATAACGATGCCAAGTACAGTTAATAATGTCTTTTTCGCATGTTTGTTGCTGATTGTGAAAAGATCGGAAAGTGAGGAAGTTGTTCCTTTCTTTTCTACGACCTTAGATTCCGTCTCTAATTTATTTACTATTTTGCTCTTGTCATAAATAATCTGATTGTTACCCACAGTCTTTCCATCTAGGGTATATGTGACTTCTCCAAGGATGGCAGGTTGGGTATCGGTAGACCCATTCGTGTAAGTGATTGTCTGAGTCACATCGGCAAGTTTCGCATTGTTTGGTAATACAACGGTATTCTTCCCACTGATTGTGATTGGAGCTTCCTTTTGATTGAATAGGCTGTTATATTTCGTAAACAGCTTGTCTTCAGGGATCGTTGCAAGAGAAGTCTCATCACTTACATTGTATACGGAGTAGTTTTCAAAATAGAAATCAAACAGTCCGATCGTATCGGTATAGACATTTTCATTAAAGGAAACGGATTTTCCTTTTAGTACAACGCAGATTAGTTCTAGACCATCTTTTTTCGCTGCAGTTACTAATGTATTTCCGGCATCAGAAGTATATCCTGTTTTTCCACCAATCGCGTATTCATAACCATACTTCGGTTTTGTGGTCGGATTGATCATCTGATGGTGATTGCTTAAATAGCGAATTTCTTTACATTTATTAGTTGGTTCGATTTTATATCGCTTTGTTCCACTAATTGTTCTAAAATTCTTATTCTTCATTGCTGCTTGCATGATCAGTGCCATGTCGTGAGCAGTCGTATAATGGTCCTTGTCATGGAGACCGTTTGGATTGTTAAAATGGGTATTGGTTGCGCCCAGCTCTTTTGCGCGTTCTGTCATCATCTGCGTAAATTTTTCAACGCTTCCTGCGACATGAATCGCAACGGCATTGGATACTTCATTGGCAGAGGCTAGCATGACACCGTAAAGGGCATCTTCTAATGACATTTTCTCGCCAACGGTCGCGCCGATATGAGTAGCACCGCTTTCCATATTATAAAAACATTCCGGTGTAAATGTAATCGTCTCATTTAAGGAACAGTTTTCAACGGCTAATAAGGTTGTCATTATTTTTGTGATACTGGCTGGATATTGTTTCTTATCGATATTTTTGGCGTACAGAATCGTTCCTGTACTTGCTTCCATAATGATGCCACTGTCGGCATTGATCTTGCCTGCAGTCGGCCAATTTGTTTTCGCGCTTACTTGCACCGTATTACATAAGAAGACGATACAAACCAAGCTGGCGATGATAAAAGTATTCAGATAGTTACATTTATGCTTCATATAGACTCCTTTTTGCCTGGGTATTTCATTTATGGGCCAGTGTAGTTTCATTATAGAGTATTTTTAGTAGCCTAGCAAGACATATTGTAAAAAGCCATTGCACCCAAGGATACAGTGGCTTTTTCTTATTTTCCGTGCATTCGCTTGATTACCTTTAATCGTGTAAACTCTTCCCGTTCCTTTTCTTCTAAGGCATTTTGAATGGAAAACGTTAGCTCCGTATAAAGTGGAATGGTGATATTTTGAAGGGCATTTGCTCGTTTTTGTGTTTTTTTTATGCTGTTTGCAAGTCGATAAGCGGCATTCTCAATGCTAGAAAGTCGAATTGTCAGTTCCTTTACTTTGGCGAACTCCTTGGTTGCTCGGTCAAGAGACATTCGCGTATCGTAGAAGGCGTAAGATGGAGTATTTATACTGTTCTTAGCCGTTACAATCGGAATTTCGGTTCCCATGATGGAGCGGTATTTAATGGAGATGGAGTCCTCGATGGGAACGGTGGAAGAGAGCAGTTCTACATTCTTAATTCCCATTTCGATATTTACCGTTTGTAATGCCTTATATGCGGAGCGGAAGGTAACATCGATTTCATTTTGAATCGAGGAGGCTTCATCAATCAGATCCATAAGTTCATGGATTAGTATGTTCCGTTTTTTATCCATTAAATCAAATCCTTGTCTTGCAAGGGCCAAAGAGTTTTTTGCAAGGATTAGGTTTCCTTTGGTTGGGACAGTATTCACATTCATCAAAATCCCTCCTTATCAGGGCTCAGTTGGAGTTTCAGAATCCGTAGAGTCAGGATAGTACTGATCGAGGATCTTCGTATCGATACGGTCTAACTCTTCTTTTGGAAGGATGGATAGCAGTTCCCATCCAAGGCTTAATGTCTGCAGGATAGAACGGTTTTCTGCCAGTCCCTGTCCGATGAATTCCTGTTCAAAGCGGTTGCCGAATTCTAAGTATTTCTTATCGAGAGTGGAGAGCTCATCTTCGCCGATTACGCTTGCTAAGTTTCTAGCATCTCCAACATGGGCATAGGCGGAGAAGAGCTGGTTGGCAAGGTCGTTATGATCCTCCCTCGTATACCCTTTACCAATGCCATCCTTCATAAGTCTTGAAAGGGATGGCAGGACGTTGATTGGAGGATAGATCGTCTTTTGATGGAGGCTTCGATCGAGAACGATCTGGCCTTCGGTGATATAGCCCGTTAAGTCTGGAATTGGATGGGTGATATCATCATTTGGCATGGTCAGGATTGGAATCTGCGTTACGGAACCAGGTTTTCCAGCTACGATGCCGGCACGTTCATAAATGGTGGCAAGCTCGCTATAAAGATAGCCAGGATAGCCTTTCCGAGAAGGAATCTCTCCTTTGGAGGAGGAAACTTCACGCATGGCTTCAGCAAAGCTGGTCATATCGGTTAGGATGACAAGGATATGCATGCCTTTTTCAAAGGCAAGGTATTCGGCGGCAGTCAGGGCCACTTTTGGAGTAATGAGACGTTCTACGACTGGGTCATTTGCCAAGTTTAAAAACATGCATACATGGTCGGAAGCGCCGCTTTCTTCAAATTCCCGCCGGAAGGCTTCTGCAACATCGTGTTTTACACCCATGGCAGCAAAGACGATTCCGAATTCCTCGCTGGAGTTTTCGCCAAGGGAGGCCTGACGTACGATTTGTGCAGCAAGCTGGTCATGTGGAAGGCCATTCCCAGAGAAGATAGGAAGTTTCTGTCCGCGAATCAGGGTGGTCAGACAGTCGATGGCGGAAATTCCAGTATGGATGTAGTTTCTTGGATACTCTCTTGATACGGGGTTTAGTGGCTCTCCGTTCACATCCCGCCGGATACTAGAGACGATGGGACCGAGTCCATCGATTGGCTGGCCGAGTCCGTTAAAGGTACGTCCTAGAATGGCATCGGAAAGAGCAAGTTCCATCGGATGTCCCGTTAGCTTCGTATGGGTATTTAGTAAGGACATGTCATCGGTATTACCGAATACTTGGATGACCGCCTTGTCTTCATAACATTCAATGATGCGGCCTATTTTCTTTTTGGTCTGATCGACGGTCAGTTCTACGATTTCATCATAGGAAGCATCCTGTACGCCTTCTAATACGATTAGGGGACCATTGATCTCACTTAACCCTAGGTATTCAATTGACATGAAATATCGCCTCCTTATGCGTTTGTGCTCATGACATGGTTGTAATAGTCATCGATTGCCTGTTTATAGTCTTTGAACTTCTCTAATTCATCGTTGGCGACATCGTATTTGATTGAGATGATGCGGTCGAAAATCGAATTTTCTTTTAAGACGCGCATTGGCATGCCTTGATGGATTAGGTCCTTGCTACGGTCATAGAGATATAGGATGGTTTCCATCATCTTTAGCTGTTTCTCCATTGGGACATAGGTGTCGGATGGATGGAAGGCATTCTGTTGCACGAAACCAAGTCGGATGACTCTTGCAATCTCTAGAATCAGCTTCTGGTCATCAGGAAGGACGTCCGAACCGATTAATTTTACGATTTCATTGAGCTGGTTTTCTTGGGAAAGTATGCTGATCATCTGATTGCGCAAGTGGATGAATTCTGGTCCTACATATTTCGTGTACCATGGTGAGAGGTCGGAAACATATTCAGAATAGGAAGTCAGCCAGTTGATGGCAGGAAAGTGCCTTGCATACGCAAGTGCTTTATCTAGTGCCCAGAAACAGCGGACGAAACGTTTGGTATTCTGAGTGACTGGTTCGGAGAAGTCACCGCCTTGTGGGGATACTGCGCCGATGATGGAAACACTGCCTTCGGTACCATTTAAGTTTTGCATAAATCCAGCGCGCTCGTAAAAGGCGGAAAGCCTAGAAGCGAGGTAGGCGGGGAATCCTTCTTCTGCGGGCATCTCTTCCAAACGGCCAGAGAGTTCTCGGAGTGCCTCTGCCCATCTTGAAGTGGAGTCAGCCATGATG
>CALZJY010000051.1 GCA_945787925.1 uncultured Anaerosporobacter sp.
TCATCGTCTACCTGCTTTTGTCCTAATACTACGTTCCCATATTCAATGCCTCTTGCTGTTTCAACAATGACATTATCCCCTTGATGAATCTCTAAATCCGTCGGATCAAAGAAATAGATTTTCCCCGCCTTACGGAATCTAACTCCAATTACATTTACCATCCTAATTCTCCTTTAATGACAATAACATCAATTCGATTGCGATATCAAAGTTAACATTGGCCCGTAATCGAATCTTTGCTTTATCCATTGCCTGAATAATATTCTCAATGCCTTCATAATTGTGTCTTGCTGCCTGCCTGCTAATGGCACGGTATTCATTCTTATATAATAAAAGATTTGGGTCTTTGGTTACCTTGAACAGTAATACATCGCGGTACCATAAAATCATCAAATCGATATAATCTTCTACCTCTAACTTGTTTGCAGAAAACTGCTTGATGGACTCCATGATTTCATAGAGCTCCATATCGTCAATCTTCTTCAACATGTGTAAGATTGCGTCCTTGCTTTCAATAAAGGACTCGCTTGTTGCATATTTGATTGCTCGTCCTACGTTGCCCTGACAGAATCCCGCACTGATTTCTGCAAGATAGTCTGGGATCGTATAACGCTCCATCAAATACTTCTTAATCTCTCCATTTGCCACTGCCTTAAATGGAACCGTTACGCAACGGGATAAAATCGTGGGAAGTAATTTGGTCGTATTCGTTGTAAGAAGAAGGATGATTGCATATTGTGGTGGCTCCTCGATCGTCTTTAACAGCGCATTCTGAGCTGCCTCCGTCATCTTCTCCGCCTCATCAATGATATAGATCTTATATTTGCTTGCAAATGGCTTGATCAAGATATCATTATTTAGCTGGATTCTGATATCATCTACACCAATGGTTGCCTTTTCATGGGTCACATACTTAAGGTCAGGCTGATTGCCGCCTTCCATCTGTAAGCATGACTTACATTTGTTACAAGGTGTACTCTTTCCTTCCTCACATAACAATGTCTTTGCAAAGATATCTGCAAGCAGCTTCTTGCCACAACCATCTTCCCCACTAAAGATGTATGCCTGAGAAACTCTACTGTTCTCAATGGCCATCTGCAAATGGTCTTTTATGCTTTTATGCCCAATTACCTGATTATAATCTAACATTCTTACACCCCTTTATCCTAAGTAGTATTCCTACATAAAGATATCTAATAACATTCCTCTGATTTCATCAATGCGCGCTAAGATCATAAGAGCATCCACCTCTTCTTCAATTAGCTCCTGTGCTAGCTCATCAATCGCCTGATTGACTAGCTTTACGATACCATATACTCGATGCCTCCCTCGGCGGTCCAAGGAATTCTCACGACTAAACTCATGAGATCTCGATACGACCTCATTCATAAATTCTTGAATCATCATACGGTATCTCTTCACATCACGAATATCCATCCGCTTCTTGATTCGTTCCCCTTGTTGGGTAATGTCCTCAAGCATTAGGGTAAGCCGTTCCTGTAATCCTGCCTCTTCAAGCTGGCTTACAAGAGTGAACTTAAATGCTCCATCGGATTGGGCAGCCTGGCTTGTTTTCGTAAGGCCATGTAGGGCCTGCATTTGATTTACCCTTAAATCCATGTGGAACCTCCCTGCCTCTCTAAAACCTTTATACAGTATTATAACATAAATGATACTATTTACATACTACTTTTTCCTTGCATATAAGCTTTAATTTCTCGTATACAGCTAGTAAAATCAATATTTTCAAAACGTTTTTGAATGCCTGCCTCGGTAATCTTTTCCTCCGAAAAATCATCCTCATCTGCTAAGAAACGTCTACAAAGTTCTCCGTATTTTGGCTCCTTCTGTCCACGTTCCCTATGAAGGGCACGGGCTAAACGTTCGCCATTTTCCACCTCTACATACACAGGAACGACGATGTCCTCTCCATAGTACTTTACGATCTGCACATAGGATTCTAACGTCCCAATCACGATATAATCGTGGTGTTCTAAGTCAATCTGTGCATCTTCCACGGTAAAATAATGCCAGATGCCATGCACCGTATTATACGCACGGTGTTCGATTACCTTGCCCTCATTCTGAAGCGTTTCTAACTCTTTCTCTGTTACGAAGTGATATTCCACGCCTTCCTTTTCTCCTGCACGGATCGGTCTCGTCGTATAGCTTACGATTTCTCTTAGCCCAAGGTCACGATCCCTTACTAGTTCCCTGTAGATGCTATCCTTTCCTGATGCGCTTTTTCCCATTACCACATATATGTTGTGCGCCACTTTTCCTGCCTCCTATGTTCGCTTGATTACTCGAATTGTCTGATGCGTTTCATCCTTAAGGCCTCTCACACGGATTCCCGCCTTCTTGAATGCCTCAATTCCTTCTAATAGTTCCTGATTCAGCTCCTCGCCTGGTACTGCGATTGGGATTCCTGGTGGATAGAAATAGATATATTCGGCACTGATTCTTCCTGCCGCCTCTGCAAATGGAACCACCTCATAAGGCGCATGTACGGCCTCATAAGCATTCTTTCTCTTTGGTAATCTTGGAATGCAATATGGAGTCGTCTCTTCCTGCTTCTCCACTTTTGCAGTTTTCTGATCGATGCTAAGAAGTGCCTTCGCAAGACGTTCATAGCCTTCCTTCGTATCACAGAAGCTTGTCATGGCAATTCCATATTCCTTACTGATCATCTCAAGTTGGATCTTGTACTCGTATAACAGGCGCTCATGAAGCTGCTCTGCCGACAAGTTCGTTCCAGACACCCCAATCACGATTTTCGAAGGATCCCATGCACTGGTTTCTGATGTTGCTCCTTGATAAATCGTTAAGTTCCTTAACTGCTTCATCTCTTCATAAAAGTCTTTTAACTGCTCCGCATATGCTGCAAATGCCTCGTCCTTATGGGCGATCGTATACGTGATGCATTGGTCAATTCCAGCCATCAATACATAGGATGGGCTGCTGCTTTGCAACATCGCCAAATAGTCCTTCACCCTTTGATTGCTTACGATGCCATCCATGCAATGAAGAAGCGCGGTCTGCGTAAATGCAGGCATCGTCTTATGGATACTTTGGATGACCACGTCTGCTCCAAGGTGAAGCGCGCTTTCTGGAAAATACGGATGGAATCCAAGATGTGCTCCATGTGCCTCATCCACTAGTAAAGGAATGCCTCTCTCATGACAGATTTCGGCAATCGCCTTAATGTCAGATACCACGCCCTCATACGTTGGCGATGTAAGGATCACCAGACGGACGTCTGGATGTTCCTCTAACTGTCTTCTTACTTCCTCTGGCTCTACCTGTTCATAACAGCCAAATGCCCCATTAAATTCTGGATACAAATAGACTGGCTGAAGCTCATGCAGATAGATCGCATTGTAGACTGCCTTGTGGCAGTTTCTTCCCACCAATACCGTATCCCTCTTATTCGTACATGCCATGATGCCCGCAAGAAGTCCAACCGTACTACCATTTACAAGATAGTACGTATGGTCTGCCTGATACAACTTCCTTGCTCGCTCGATGGATTCTAAAATGATATCCTCTGGTTCATGAAGGTTATCAAACCCATCGATTTCCGTAATATCCATGGCATACGGATTTGGCATGGAAAATAACTTCGTATTTCGCTTATGGCCAGGCATATGCATCGGATACACATCTTCCTTCTTATAGCCTGCCAGCTTATCAAATAGCACTTCCACTCTCTAACTTCTCCTCCGTATTACTGCGCCAAGATGTCTTCGATCAACTGAGGATTGAATTTGCCCTCTTTTAACATGGCGATTTCATACTTGTAAGGAGGGAGTGTCTTCTTAGCTTCCCCTGGAACTGCGACATATGGAGTCTCTAAAATCTTAGGAACGTTCACAAAATCCTTGTGGTGAACGATCTTGCAAATCGTATCAAATCCAAGGTTTCCAAAGCCGATATTCTCATGGCGGTCTTTTCTTGCGCCTAAGATGTTCTTGCTGTCATTTAAATGGAATACTGCGATTTGGTCTTTTCCAATCACACGGTCAAACTCCTCGAATACTCCGTCTAAATCATTGACTAAGTCATAGCCGCTATCGTTTACATGGCACGTATCAAAGCAGACACGGAGCTTGTCATTATGAGTAACTCCATCATAAATCCTTGCAATCTGTTCAAACGTACAGCCAAGTTCCGTTCCCTTTCCTGCCATCGTTTCTAAGCAGATATATACGTCTTGATCTGCTGTTAATACTTCATTTAACCCTTTCACGACCTGGCTAATTCCAGCTTCTTCTCCTGCACCGACATGCGCACCTGGATGAAGGACAAGGTATTTGCTTCTCATCGCAGCCGTACGCTTGATTTCAAGATCTAAGAACGTCGTTGCGATTTCAAATGTCTCTGGCTTTACCGTATTTCCTAAGTTGATGATATATGGTGCATGCACGACGATGTCTGAAATCCCATTGGCATTCATATAGTCCCAAGCTGCATCAATATTTAGCTCGCTAATGTCCTTTCTTCTTGTGTTCTGTGGTGCTCCTGTATATAACATGAATGTATTTGCTCCGTAAGAGTGTGCCTCCTTTGCAGACCCTAACATCATTGCCTTTCCACTCATTCCTACGTGTGATCCTAATTTCATTGTTTCTTATAACCTTTCTTCACTCTATTTTGCTCTCTCATAGAGAATCGTATTGCCCTTCTTGCCAACCTTTCGTACTGCGCCTACATAATGCAATACATGAAGCGCAGTCCTTGCCTTCCCAATGGAAAGCTTGGTTGCTTCCTTATAAGTCTTGGTCGTAAACGGCTCCTCTAATCCTTCTGGAATCAACTTTTTGTAATCTTCTACATGGTTGATGTCCACTTGGTCCACCAATGCGGTAGGAACCCTCTCATACCGCGTAGAACCTCTCTTTCTATCTTCACTCCAGCCATTTAATAACCGCTGTTCCTCCATATTCAAAAGTACGATGGAAATGGACAGCCTCGGATTTACTAAATAGGATTTGATCTTATATAGCTCATAAAATACTTCATATGGAGTTCCTCGTTTCGGAGACTTCCTCTTCTTTGAAATCGCCCCCGTCTCCTCATCGATCCACTCTAACTGTTTCTCATAGGCAACAGGATATACGATCCGGACCTCACCTTCCTCTAAGAAGGCATCTAACTTCTTTCGCAGCTTATCAAATCCCCTTGTCTGGATTTCGATTACATCCTGGTCATGCAGGATATCTGCTACGAATCCATGGTGCCTGATCTCATGGTACGTATTGTCTGGTTCAAAATAATACTTTAAAGTCGCATGCAATGTCTTCTCCTGCAACGTTCCGATTCCCGTGTTGGTATCGCGGTTATTCCCTATGATCTCGCATGCATTTTGAAATGCTTCCTGCATCCTATTGCCCCCTGTTGCTCACTATTCTCCTTATGACTCATTATATAATATACAACAACTAAAAGCCATAGTAGGGAGACTACTATGGCTTTTGCGTATCTAATGGGTTTGTTCATTGTCTCTATGGGTCGCTGGCAGCGAGATACGAAACACTCGTCGAAGCAGCTGTCTTCCATTGAACGGAATAAGCGGATAGAGATAACTCTGTCCCGATATGGTCTTGTTAAAGCAAATGGATACGAAGACCAGAATGAGTCCAATGCCAAATCCCCATAAATCAAAGAATCCCGTCAGAATTAATAGAATGACTCGCAAGAACTTCAAGGCATATCCTAGCTCATAACTCGACTGCGAATAGTTTGCCACTGCTACGAATGCCATATACAACATCGTCTCCGAATTAAACCATCCCGAACTTACCGTAAAGTCTCCTAATACGATACCAGCCACGACGCTAAGAGGCGTGCTAAGCATGCTCGGCGTATTCACCGATGCCAGCTTTAATCCATCGATTGCAAACTCTAGAATCAAGAGCTGTGCAAGCAACGGCACATGGATGGCATCCTTCACTACGATAAATTCTAGTCCCCTTGGAATGAACGTCTGGTTATTCATTAATAGCAGCCATAACGGCGTAAGCACAAGGGCAACGATATTGATTGCAAGCCTTGTAAGCCTTAAATACGTTCCCGTAATCGGAGGAAAATAATAATCGTCTGCCTCTTCCATGATTTCAAATAATGAAGTAGGCAGGATCATCGCCGAAGGCGAATTATCGACCAAAAGAATAAGGCTTCCCTCTAGTACCGCACTTGCCGCAGTATCTGGACGCTCCGTATATTTAAACTTGGGAAATGGATTCCACCAACTGCCTTTATGAAGGCATTCTGACAAGCTCTCCGATGTCATATTTAGCGCATCCACATGAATATTCTTCATCTTCGTCCGAATCCGCTCTAAAAACTGGTGATCCACGCGGTCCTCCATATAGCAAAGAACGATATCGGTCTTTGAGCTCTCTCCAATGCTTGTATATTCCATCGTAAGATTGGGATTTCGAATACGTCTACGAATCAATGCGGTATTCATTACAACGGTCTCTACAAATCCATCTCTCGCCCCACGCATGACCTTATCCTTCTCTGGCTCCTCTACGCCTCTCGAAGGATACGTACGGAAATCAATGCTGAGCGCCTTTTCAAATCCATCGACCACTAATACAGGCACTCCAGACAGCACGTTCGTAATCAAAGTCGGAATATCCGTAATGAAATCCACCTCGCCATAAGGAAGCAAACGAATGGACAACTCATGGGCGTTGCTTGGCATCTCATCCTTCTTTATACCATAAAAGAACTCCATCAGCTTCTCTAAAACATCATCCTTATTTAATCCATCCACAAAGTAAAAGCATGCCTCGGTATCTGCAATCATAAGTACACGGTACATCAAATCAAAACTTTGCTCCACTCGCAGTTCACGATTGATATTCTTAAGATTGATTGCCAACTCCTTCGCCAATGTGCCTGCCATCAAATCACCTCATTTACACGTTCTAAGTATACAGGTAGTTTGTCCAAATACAAGGTGAATATACCCTACCCTTTTTCTTAACAAACCTTAAGAATTTTCTATCTGCGAAATTAAAAATTTTCCTGTACGATAAGAAAAAAAGAAAGAGGAAGCAATATGTTTTTATTTGAATATATCAAAAATCCAAGAAGCGTAGGAGCCGTCCTACCAAGCAGCAAATACTTAGCAGCCGCAATGATAAATGCGATTGATTTCGAAAATACTAACTGTATCGTGGAATACGGCCCAGGAACAGGCGCCTTTACCGAGAAGATCCTAGCAAGAGTCCATCCTTCTACCATCGTAATCCTGATTGAGCAGAATCCAACCTTTTATAAGGAACTACAACAACTCTATGGACATAAGCCAAACGTAGTCGTAATAAATGATAGTGCCGAGCGAATCAAGGATATCCTTTTTGAACATTCCATCACAAAGATCGACTATATCGTGTCTGGTCTTCCCTTTGCCTCTCTTCCAAAGGCTGTTAGTGACGAAATCTTAACTAGAACAAGCGAAGTGGTGGGCAACCATGGGACATTCATTACCTTTCAATATTCCCTATTGAAAGAAAAGTACCTCCACTCCTTCTTCCAGGAAGGAACACGTAAAAAAGTACTGTGCAATTTTCCGCCAGCTTATGTTCTAACCTATAAGGGAGGCAACGAATGAAACAACGAATTCTAGTCGCAGATGATGAACCAGATATCCGTAACCTCATCGCGATTTACTTACAAGCCGAAGGTTTCCTCGTAGACCAAGTGTCCAATGGAAAAGAAGCCTTAGAGGCACTAAAAAAGAACCAATACGAATTGGTTCTCCTAGATATCATGATGCCGGTCATGGACGGCATCGAAACGCTCCTGCGCATCCGTCAGGAATACACCATGCCAGTCATCTTCCTAACTGCTAAAAGCACCGAACTCGATATGATCCAAGGGCTTACGCTAGGTGCTGACGACTATATTACAAAACCATTCGGATCCATGCAGCTGATTGCAAGGGTAAAGGCACAATTACGAAGATACACCGTATTTAACCAAGCCTCCAATCATAATATCATTCGAATCGATGGATTAGAAATCAATACCGACATGCATCTGGTCACTGTAGATGGGGAAGAAAAAGACCTTACTCCGACCGAATATAAGATTCTGGAACTGCTTGCCCGCAATCGAAATATCGTATTTAGTGCAGAAAAAATTTATGAAACCATTTGGAGAGATAAATGCACGGTTTCCGATACGTCCATCATGGTCCATATCACACGATTACGACAAAAAATCGAAAAGGATTCCAAGAATCCATATTATATTAAGACCGTATGGGGAGTAGGCTACAAAATATGAAACAACTTCCCAAATTAACCTATCATTTAATTCTAGGCATCCTCATAGGCCTTGTCCTAGCCCAATTCGTATTACTTGAGGGATTTGCCCTTACTACGGAATTCAACCCTGCCACAGGACTTTTGAGCGTCTCAAAGATGAAAGGGTCCTACCTACTTGCTGCCATCGTCTTTTTACTTACGGTACTCCTCTTCCAGACCAAATGGGTAAAGAAATGGAATTTAAATCGAATCAGCATCTATCTAATCTTAGTCATCCTGATTTCCATCGTGGTGGCCATACAAGGAACCCTGTTTCTATGCATGATAATCAGTAAAGTCTATCTAAACTTCGAGACACTGATTACAAACAACTATTTCTTCATGGTAAATAGCGTCTATGCCATAATCTTTTCTGGCATCACCCTATTCTTACTTACCTTCGTATTGCTCGTAAATAAAAAAGTAAGCTATATCAAATTCCTAACGAAAGAAGTCGCCGCTATGAAATACAAAGGCTTTGGAAATACAATTGAAGTAAAAGGAGGAGACGAGCTGGCGGAACTTTGTAACAGCATTAACGATATGTCCGTACAACTCGGCAAGCAAATCGACTCTGAGAAGGAACTCATTACCAATATGTCTCATGACCTAAAGACTCCCCTTACTTCCATCGTGGGCTATCTAGAGTTATTAACTACCTCTTCCTTAGACGAAGATGCTAGAACCACTTATACGAAAATCGCCTATCAGAAAAGCCTTCGACTGAAAGACTTAGTAAATGAACTCTTTGACTATACAAAGCTTACCAATAGCAATTTTCCCTTAGACAAGCAATGCGTAAACGTAGCCATGCTGTTAAAGCAAGCAGTCGGAGAAAACCTGCTTGTCTTCTTAGAACGAGACATCCATGTAGACTTACAAACTCCTCACTCTGAAGTCTATTGTAATATCGATGCACCACAATTATTACGAGTGTTTGAAAATCTCATTCACAATGCAGAAAAATATGCCGACTCTGGTTCTACCTTCATGATTACTTTAGATATGAAACCACAGCATGTCGTCATTTCCTTTACAAATGCCTGTGATTCCATCAAAGAAGAAGACGTTGACCGTCTATTCGACCGTTTCTATCATCAAGATGAAGCAAGACAAAAAGAAGGCTCTGGATTAGGACTTGCGATTTCCAAACGCATTATAGAACTTCATAACGGGGAAATTATTGCGAGGAAATATAACAGCCAAATTACCTTCCAGATAACCTTACCAAAGGGTAGGCCATAAAAGCCTACCTCTTTTTCTTATAACTGGCTTACCGCCTCACTAAGTACCTTGCCCAGTGCATCATGAATCACCAAATCCGCCTTATGATCCGCAGGAGTCACGCTCTTATTAATTAAGACTAAATTCTTTCCTCTAAAATAATCAATCAGTCCCGCCGCAGGA
>CALZJY010000052.1 GCA_945787925.1 uncultured Anaerosporobacter sp.
TTCGCTGTCTTGCAACCTCGAACATCAAGATGGAGGCCGCCATCGCAGCATTTAAAGACTCAACCTTTCCTGCCATTGGAATCTTAACAAGGCAGTCTGCAGTTGCAGAAGTTTCGTCTGTCAGGCCATTTGCCTCGTTACCAATAAGAAATGCACTTGGCTTTGTATAATCGAATGCCTCATAGTTTGCCGTTCCTTTTAAATGTGCGGCATACAGAGTGATTCCTTTCTCTTTCATTTGTCCAATCACTTCTTGTAAGTCTTCCACATAACAGAATGGAACACGGAATACGGATCCCATTGTAGAACGGATTACCTTTGGATTGAACACATCCACGGATTCTTTTGTAAGGATGACTCCTGTCACTCCTGCACCTTCTCCAGAACGAAGAATCGTACCTAAGTTTCCTGGATCTCTTAAATCTTCTAGAACCATGACATGTGCGTGATCGGCATTTAAGATGGTAGAAAGGTCATAGGACGGCATCTTAACGATTGCCATGATTCCTTGTGGAGTAATCGTGTCACTCATTTCGTGGAATACCTTGTCTGCTACTAGCTCATACGTAAGCTTTGTAAGCAGGTCCCTATGGGTACGCATCAACTCTTGCTCTGCAGACTCTGCCACATACGCTTCCACGATGCCGTATTCATAGGCTTCCTCTACCATCTTGATTCCCTCTACTAGGAATACCCCTTTTTCTCTACGGGCTTTTCCCTTCTTCTTTAACTGGTTTACTTGCTTTACTTTTGCATTACTGCTACTACTAATCATACTGGCTCTATCTTTCCATTTCCATTACATATTTGTCTTTAAGCATGCTAGCTTGTTTAATACTTCATTATTACCGATGACTACTAACGTATCATTTTCTGCTAAGCGTTCGTCTGGGTCCATATTGATTTCTACTTTACCATTATGTTTTAACCCGATTACGTTTACTTTATAATTCTGACGTAAATTTAATTCACGTAAAGAGTGTCCATCCCAAGCTGCTGGAACATCCACTTCCATGATGGAAGTCGTTTCGGATAACTCTGTCGCATTAAACAGGTTACCAAGCACTAGTTTATTGGCAATACGGATTCCTGTTTCTTTCTCAGGAAATACAATACGATCCGCACCCACTTTCTTTAATACTTTTGCATGAGTTTCATTTCTTGCTTTCGCAAGCACGAATGGGACACCCATCTCTTTACAAAGGATTGTAATCATCACGCTTGCTTCTAAGTTCTGTCCAATTGCAACGATGGCAGCATCATAGTTTCCAATTCCTAAGGATGAAATGGTCTCAGTATCACATACATCTGCCTGTACGGCATAAGTTACGATATCTGCTAATTCTTGGATTGTTTCTTCATCCTTATCTACTACTAATACTTCACTTCCGCCTTCTGCTAAGGCCTTTGCTACGGAGCCACCAAATCTCCCTAAGCCAAAGACAACAAATTCTTTCTTTTCCATACCCTTTCCTCACTATCCTACTAATATCTTGTCTGATGGCAACTTCCTTACACTAGAAATATCTTTCTTGCGTGCATTGAATACCAGTGCCATCGTAATTGGACCAATCCGTCCTAAATACATGGTAACAATAATTATAAACTTACCAATCTGTGTTAACTGTCCTGTAATGCCTCTTGTCAGACCTACTGTTCCAATGGCAGAAACCGCTTCATACACAATATCTAAGAAGTCTGCGTCTTCCGACAAGCTAAGTCCAAGCATTGCAAAAAATGCTACAGTCAAACTAATACCACTTACTGCAACGGCTTTCTTTACATAGGTATCTGGTATTCTTCTATGGAATACCTCTACATCCTGCTTATTGCTTACGCTAGACCAGATGGATAAGAAAAATACGGCAAACGTAACCGTCTTAATACCACCCGCCGTTCCAGAAGGCGAACCTCCTACAAGCATGAACACTAAGTAGACTAAGCTGCTTGCATCCTCAAAATTCTGCTGCGGAATCGTCGCAAAGCCTGCAGTCCTTAGCGTCACAGATTGGAACATGGATGAAAGCACTTTGTGCCCGAATCCCATATCTCCAATCGTATTGGAATTATTATATTCGAAAGCAAATGTAACTATCGCTCCTACTAAGATTAAAATTATCGTCATTGTCAGAACTAACTTGGTATGTAGTTCTAATCTTGCAAATAGCTTGTTCGGCTTGATATGCCCATTCTTACATTCTTTCGACACATGAATGATATCCCACCATACAGGAAATCCAATTCCGCCAAGGATAATCAAGAACATCGTATTGAGATTGATTAGTACGTCTTTTTGATATGGAATCAAGCTTGAATCCCCGATCAAATCAATGCCCGCATTACAAAATGCAGAAATCGAGGTAAAGACAGAATACCAGATTCCTTTCAGTACTCCATAGTCAGGAATGAACACCATGGCATAAAAGATAGCACCAATGCCTTCAATGATCATCGTTCCCTTCAATATCTTCTTTGTAAGCTTTACAAGTCCCTGAAGCGTATCTAAATTATATGCATCTTGAATCAATAGACGTTCCTTTAAGGTAATGCGTCTCTTTAACGCTAATAAAATCGTCGTTGTAAATGTTACGATTCCAAGTCCACCAAATTGGATTAAAATCAAAATGATGAGCTTTCCAAGTAGATTCCAATGGGTTGCCGTCGTCACTGTCGTTAATCCAGTAACGCAGGTAGCCGTCGTAGCAGTAAATAGAGCATCCATATAATTCGTAGCCTTCCCATTGGCCGCGCAAATCGGTAATGTCAACAGGATAGAACCGATGATGATTGCTACCAGGAAACCAAAGGCGATCATTTGGGTCGTAGAAATGTCTCTTTTCTTTGTAACAAAGTCATGGATCTGATTCTTTATCGACTGCCATCTTGTGATCTTCAATTCGTCCATCTCTTATTTCCTCTTATATTTTTCTTTTCTCTTTCCATGTCACTTCCTAGAACTTCCTCCAGTACATAGTAAGATTGTTTAATTGTACCTCAACTACTTATAGTTTTCAAGCCGATTCGATTCCCCCAAGCTGCGAATCCTCCCATCCATAGAGTGTGCATTAATGCTTGTTTTATCCTTGTTAGACCACCTTTACTCCTAACAGCTTTGCAAGTTCTACTGCCTGGAACATATTGATCTTTGCTCCTGCAATCTCCTTATACTGGTCGGACATCATAATATGGTCAATGTTGCAATCGGACAAGTCAATTCCTTTTAATGGTGTCTTGAAAAAGTCTGCATTTGCGAAATTCACTTTCGATAGCACAGGCTTTTTCCATTTTACTTCTGATAAGAAGGATTCTTTAAAATCACTTTCCTCAATTCTGCAATTCTCCCATAGCGTTTGAATGCAGTTGGCATAACAGAACGTACTTCCTGTAATATGGAGCTCACGGAAAGAGCTTCTTCCAAACTTGCTGCCATCCGCCTTACAGTCTTTGATCGTGACACGTTTCCAATAGCTTTCCTTGAAATTACAATTTGAAAACTCACAGTTAATAAACATCACATCATAAAAGCTTGCTGCAAGGAAATCGCAGCTTATAAAACGGCATTTGGTGAAGGTGACCTGGTCGAATTCCATCCGACTTATGTCCATCTCCTCCATCCACTCGCCCTCGAACTGCATTCCTTCAATCGGTTTTTCCTCTTCTACTGCTAAGAAGATCTGTTCTTTCAAACTTTGTTTCATCGTTTCTTACTCCTTTTTCCTCCTTAACAGTACCACCTTGTACTCTTAACACGCAAGGGAGTTTGTCTATTTTTCAGCAACAAGCCTTGCTAGGTTGTTAATTCGGATATGCTTGTCCTTTTCCACCGTATATTTCCTTCTCTTTAGCTCCTTTAACAATACTAGTAAAAAGAATCCATGAGTGACTACGTAACAGTCCCCTCCTTCCCGCTCTAAGGCATCTAGCACCCTGGCAGCCCTAGCAACGGTCTCATTACGTGTTTCCTTCTGTCTCTTGCTTCCAAAGAACCATTGGAGCCGTCCCATTACGTTCCATACCTTAAGTGGGAGCCGCCGTTTCGTATCCATAAAGGAGCATATTGGTACTTCATTTAATTCCTTCCACACTCCATCTGGTTTCTTTCCAAATAGCGCCTTTGCCGTGGCCCCTGTCCTTGGCATCGCACTGGCATATACCATGTATCCTCGATTCTCAATTCGTTCTCGTACAGGCGCAATCGTACTTAAGTCATACCTTCTGACCGCCGCATCAAATGCACTTGAAGTATAGCGGTCTTTCCACTCCATTGTTACCTTTCCATGACGTATTAATATGATCTTCATTCTATAACCATCTCCTATTCTCCATTGGCACCCCATGCCCTACATACAACTCGCTTACAACATAGCAATTTGCACCTGCATTTACTCTCGTTATCTCCATTCCTCTCTCTCCTATTCTTTCGGTGACTGTTTCACTTTCCGAATCCGACTAAGGGAACCTGGATGAATTCCGATATAGGACGCGATATAGCATAGCTTGACGCGGTCTTCCAATGCTGGATAATCTACTAAGAATGCCTGATATCTCTCTTTCGCATCCAATAACAACAGATTCCTAGTCCTCCGTTCTAACCGTGTAACCTCTTTCATAAACAAGGACGTCATATAGTTGTATATATGCGGGTCCTTGTCTATCATTTCTCTTACCAATCCATACGGCATAGCAATACAGCTGCATTCCTCTAAACATTCCACATGAAAGGTCGCTTGCCCGCCTCCTCGGAGTCCCTCAGAACCAAAGTATCCTCCTTCCGAAGAGAAACATTTCGTCACTTCCTCTCCCTCACTATTGATATAGAAGCCACGAACTATCCCCTTTTCAATCCAATAGAGGTGCGTAAGCTCATCCCCCTCATGAATCGGATGCGTTCCTTTTTTTAGCTTTACATGCTGTGCTTGTTCGATTATGCGATTTCTCATATATGTACTCATCTTATGGTGCATCTGCTGCTCCATTTGTGTAATTAACAGCTCTTTATCGATTTTACTCGCCTCTTTTCTTATTCCCCGACATAGTATGTCTATGCCAGGGAAGTCAGTTCTATAACTCCTCGTTATCACGAAATTCGATAATTGTACCTTCTGGCGCGATCACTTTAAACAATTTTCCACCAAATACTTCATAGATAATCTCGCCCTTTTTCTTCTTAAACTTATCATAACCAACACGTTCCATATGTGCAAGCACCGACGCTAAGTCTTCCACACAAAAACACATATGGGAAAGCCCTTCTCGGTTCTTATCAAATGGCTGTAATGGTTCCTCTTTCTTTCCTGTTTGAAGCTCGATTCGAAATGCGCCTCGCTTTAACCAGGTGTTATAATCCCTTCCATGGAAGTCTTTTGTTTCCTCGATGACCTCCATTCCTAATACATCCCTATAAAATGCCAACGACTCCTCGTAGCAGTCTGTTTGAATACATACATGATGAAAAAACATGCAACTTCCTCCTATGCATTAAAAAAGAGAGAATACGCCATAGCATATCCTCTCTCCCTGTACTATTGTTCTTCGTTCATATTTGCTAATTTCGCAGCTTGGTCTGCAGCGATTAAGCTATCGATAATTTCTTGGATATCTCCATCCATGATTGCATCAAGACGATGAAGCGTTAATTTAATTCTATGATCTGTTACACGACCTTGTGGGAAGTTGTAAGTACGGATCTTTTCAGAACGGTCACCAGTACCTACTTGGCTCTTACGAGCTTCTGCTTCTGCACTATGTGCTTTTTCCATTTCTAAATCGTATAATTTTGTACGAAGTACTTTTAACGCTTTCTCTTTGTTCTTTAACTGAGATTTTTCATCCTGACAGGAGATAACGATACCTGTTGGGATATGAGTTAAACGTACCGCGGAGTCAGTTGTATTTACACACTGTCCACCGTTACCAGATGCACGGAATACGTCGAACTTACAGTCGTTCATATTGATTTCAACATCAACTTCTTCTGCTTCAGGCATGATTGCAACTGTTGCTGTAGAAGTATGGATACGTCCGCCAGATTCCGTTACAGGAACACGTTGTACACGGTGTACACCAGATTCATATTTTAATTTGGAGTATGCACCTTGACCGCTGATCATGAATACAACTTCCTTGAATCCACCGATACCGTTTTCGTTCACACTCATCATGTCAACTTTCCAACGGTTACGCTCTGCAAATCTTGTATATACACGGTATAATTGAGATGCAAATAATGCAGCCTCGTCACCACCAGCACCCGCACGGATTTCAACGATAACGTTCTTATCGTCGTTAGGGTCCTTTGGTAATAATAAGATTTTCATTTCTTGTTCTAATTCAGCAACACGGTCTTTGCATTCGTTTAATTCTTCTTTTGCAAGTTCACGCATTTCTTCATCTGTTTCTTCTTCGATCATTGCTAAGCTGTCTTCAATGCCTTGCTTCATATCCTTATATTCTTTGTAAGCTTCTACGATTGGTGTTAAATCATTTTGTTCTTTCATTAACTTACGGAATCTTGCTTGGTCATTGATTACGCTTGGCTCATTTAACTCGTCCATAATTTCTTGATATCTGATTAGTAGGTCTTCTAACTTGTCAAACATTATAAATCCTCCATTCAAGCACGTTACTGAATAAGCCTTCCACTTACTACTCTGTCACGTCCTGTTAAATCTTTTATTACTTTCACATCTATATAGTTAGCTTCTTTCAGGAGCGTGCTTACCGCTTCTCCTTGGTCATAGCCTATTTCAAAAATGATGGTTCCCTCTGCATTTAGATATTTATGGGCATCATCAATGATTCTTCGATAGAATTCGAGCCCGTCTTCCGTCCCGTCTAATGCAAGCATTGGCTCATGCAGACGTACTTCTGGTTCTAGCTCTTCGATGTCCTTTGTTGGAATGTATGGCGGGTTCGATACGATCACATCAAACTTCCCTTCGACATTGCTAAATAAGTCACTTTCTATCAAAGTAACATCGGCTTCTAAGTCTGCTACATTCTTTCTAGCAACCTCTAATGCCTTGCTGCTGATGTCTACCCCCACTGCGGTGTTAAGCTTGGTGCTCTTTGCAAGGGTGATGATGATACACCCGGAACCAGTACATACATCTAAAACATTCTTATTTTCGCATATTTTTAACGCTTCTTCAACTAAAATTTCCGTTTCCTGTCTTGGCGTTAAAACATTTTCATTTACATAAAAGGAAAATCCGTAGAAATCCCTGCTTCCAATGATCTGGCTTAATGGAATTCTCTCCATTCGCTTTTCAAGTAATTCCTTATACTTCTCATAGTTTGCAAGATCTGCTTCGGCCCCCATATTCATATAATATGTGGCACGCGTTACCCCGAAACAATGCTCAAGTAAATACCAGGCATCTAAATCTGCCTCCTCTAACGATGCAGATGTTAACAGTGCTCTTCCTTCTCTTAATACTTGTTCTAAGGTTAACATGTCACTATACCTCATTTACTTCTATTATTTGCTTTTCTTCTATTTTATTATTCTGCTTGAGACGGTACCTTTGCTTCCTCTTTGCCTAAAAATGCCTTCCAATCGAATACTGCCTCTACGGAAGCAATTGCAACCTCGATCATGGCATCGTCAGGCTCTCTTGTCGTCATTCCTTGCAGCCACATTCCTGGTCTGGAAATGGCCTGCATGATCTTGCTCTCACTCTTTCCAGCAAAACGAATCACCTCATAAGAGACACCAGCAATGACTGGAACTAATACCAAGCGTACGATGGTCTTTAGCAGCACTTGGTCTACACGAATAAAGATAAAAAAGATACTGCTTATGATTACGACAAACAATAAGAAACTAGTACCGCATCGTTTATGTTCGCGGGATTGACGTCTTACATTCTCTACGGTTAACTCATACCCATTCTCGATACAATTAATCGTCTTATGTTCTGCACCATGATACATAAATACCCTTTGGATATCTTCCATCTTTGAGATCAAATAGATATAAGTCATAAAAATCAGAAGGCGTAACATTCCCTCGATGATACTCATGACAAAATGGCTTTTCACTACTTTTCCGATTAATACAGACAATCCCATTGGCAATAAGATAAAGATTGCAATGGCCATAATCATGGATAACGTAATAGTAATCGCCATAAACAGACCATCCGAAGAGTCTTTCTTTACTGGCTTTCCTGCCGCTTTCCTTTTTTCTTGCCTTTCGCGCTTCTTTTCCTCACGCTTTCTTGCCTTTTCTCTTTCCTTTTCGGTCATCGCTTCTTCGTCATCAAAAAACGATGCGGAATAGGTCATTATCTTAGTCCCGATTACTAAGGATTCTCCAAAGGCGATGACACCCCGGATAATTGGCAAATTACAAATCTTATACTTGTGCATCAGACTTTTACAGTCATGGGTTACTACTTCAATTTCATTATTAGGCTTACGAACCGCCACGGCATACTAGTCACGATTCTTCATCATGACACCTTCAATCACAGCCTGCCCACCAATTCCACTTGGTTTCATTGTACGAATCACCTACAATCCCTTTATATTTTTGTAGTATATCGTTTTTGCTACAAAGTAAAAAAAAGGTTGAGATTATATAACCTCAACCTCATTTTCATTATTAGTCTTGTTTTAAACCGTACTTACGGTTGAACTTATCAATTGCACCACGAGCTGTAGTAGCTTTTTGTTGTCCAGTATAGAATGGATGACATTTAGAACAGATTTCTACGTGGATTTCTGGTTTTGTTGATCCTGTTACGAATTCGTTACCACAGTTGCAAGTTACTTTTGCTTGGTGGTATTCTGGATGGATTCCTTCTCTCATGTTTTCACCTCTTTACAAACGTAATCATATTAAAGTTGACTTAGTCAATCTTATTTATCTTATAAACAGCTTTTTCATTATAACATAGCTTTTCTAGGTTTGCAACCCTTTTACACTAATTTTGTCTTTTTGACTGTTTCAATAAATTCATCATTGGTCTTTGTTTTCAAAAATAAATGGATGATTTGCTCTAGCGCTTCTTCTGATTTCATTCCACTTAAGGCACGTCTCATCAGATACGTCGCTTCCACTTCTCGTGGATTTAATAGTAGATCATCTCTTCTCGTACTAGACTTTGGAAGATCGATTGCTGGGAAAATTCTTTTTTCCGAAAGGCTTCGGTCTAATACAAGCTCCATGTTCCCCGTTCCCTTAAACTCTTCAAATACGACATCGTCCATACGGCTTCCCGTATCTACTAATGCAGTTGCAAGAATCGTAAGACTTCCGCCTTCTCTCATATTTCTTGCCGCACCAAAGAATTTCTTTGGCATATGAAGCGCTGCAGGATCAAGACCACCAGATAATGTTCTTCCACTTGCCTGTACCGTAAGGTTGTACGCTCTTGCAAGTCTCGTAATACTGTCTAATAAGATGATGACATCTTTCTTATGCTCTACTAGACGCTTCGCACGTTCAATTACCATTTCGGATACACGCTTATGATTTTCTGGAAGTTCATCAAACGTAGAGTAGATGACCTCTACATGATCTCCCTCGATGCATTCTTTAATGTCCGTTACTT
>CALZJY010000053.1 GCA_945787925.1 uncultured Anaerosporobacter sp.
CTCCCATCAATATCCGTTAGGAAGCATCATGCCAATCAACCGTCGTATCTCTTTGCTTAGCTGGGCAAAAGAACATGATAATCGTTTTATTATTGAAGATGATCATGATAGTGAGTTCCGCTATATCGGCAAGCCAATACCTAGCTTGCAAAGTATTGATCGTAATGAAAAAGTAATTTATATGGGAACATTTTCGAAAGCAATATCTCCTGCGCTTCGTATCGCTTACATGGTATTGCCATTACCACTATTGGAACGTTTTCGTCAAAACCTTTCGTTTCTCTCTCCCACAGTCTCTAATCTCGACCAGAACATAATGACTTCTTTTATTAAAGACGGATATTTTGAACGTCATTTAAATCGAATGCGAAAACATTATAAAGCGAAACACGACTGCATGATTGCTGCATTTCGTAAATTTCATGAAAAGATTACGATTCAAGGCTCTAATGCCGGTCTCCACCTTGTAGTAAGCTTCCATACTCCTTATACAGAAACGGAACTCGTCCAGCTAGCAAAACAAAATGGTATAAAGCTCTATCCCCTCTCCTGTCATTATGAGACCTTACCAAAGGATTACTGCCCTACCTTTATGTTTGGTTATGCAAATCTCTCCGAGCAGGAAATCACGGATGGAATTGAAACATTATATGCTATGTTATAAAGAAATGACAAAAAGGTTGCAAACTCTATTTCAAGAATTTGCAACCCTTTTTAACCTTTTACGGTATTATATTTTTCTAGCGCATGGTCAACATCCGCATGAAGCTGATTCTTTAGCTCTTCAAGAGAATTAAACTTTTGTTCTGGTCGCAAGAAATGATATAGCTTCACTTCTAAGATTTTGCCATATAAGTCTCCTTGATAGTCAATGATATACGTCTCAACCCCGAGCTTATTCTTATCGCCTACGGTTGGCTTATATCCGATATTCGTAACCCCTGGATATTCAATTCCATCTATCTCTACTGTGGCCGAATACACCCCATTTGGAGGAAGCAGTTTCCCTTCTTCTGGGTGGATGTTGATTGTTGGGATTCCAATGGTTCTACCAAGTTTTTGTCCATGTACTACTTCACCTATAACGGAATATGGTCTACCTAACATCTTCGTTACCTCTTCCATACGTCCTTCTCGAATCGCTTCACGGACTCTTGTAGCACTTACAATCTCATCCTCATATTCTACCTTTTCATAGGCATATACGTCATAATCATACTGTTTGGAATATTGAATTAGCATATCAACATTCCCTCTGCCATTTTTACCAAACTTGAAGTCATTCCCTACAATGATTTTCTTCACATCACATTGCTCCACTAAGACACGCTTAATGAACTCTTCCGGCTCTAGCGCTGCTGTCGTCTTTGTAAATGGATAAGCAATCAATACGTCCAGTCCCTCTTCTTTTAACTTCTGAAACTTTTCATCGTTAGTATAGATTAATCTAGTCTCTTGTTCATTGAATAAGTTATTCGGATGGAGGGAAAAGGTAAACATAACAGACTGATAGCCTTGCTTTTTCAATTCCAGCACATGATCAATCAACATTTGATGTCCAATATGAAGTCCATCAAACTTTCCAATTGTCACGACACTATTCTTCAATTGAAAGTCTGTTGTTTCTGATATATATTTCATCCAACCTACTCCTTAACATAGAACATCTTTACTGGTTTAAAGTAACCAGGACGTTCTTCTCGATATACACCAATAAATGTGTGTGCGTGGTCATATACACGAACCACTTTTTCTTTTGCTGTCAATTCAGAAACCGTTTCTTTCCTTCCAATATTTCGTGCATTAAATGGATTTCCATTATATAAAAGCTTGCTTGCTTCTTCCTTGATATAAACAGCATCATACTCTGCAAATACTTCATCGATCGGAAGGATGTATTCCTCTAAACGTCCTTCGTCTCGAATCTTTTCAATCTCAGATAATGTTACACTTTGCTCAATTCCGAATCTACTTACTTTTGTACGAGTAAGCTTCTTCATGCATGCACCGCACCCTAATTTTTCTCCAATATCGTAGCATAATGTACGGATGTAAGTTCCTTTAGAACAGGATACTGACATCGTTACTTCATGAAGATTCATATCAATCTCTTTGATTTCGATATCTAGGATTTTTACAGGGCGAGCCTTACGTTCAATCTCAATGCCCTCTCTTGCAAGTTCATAAAGTTTCTTTCCATTTACTTTGAGCGCTGAATACATCGGAGGAATCTGGTCGTAATCTCCTACGAAAGATAAAACTGCTTCTCGAATTTCTTCTTCTGTTGCAGTAACTTCTTTTGTAGATAGTACTGTACCAGAAGTATCTTGTGTATCTGTTGTTGTTCCAAGAAGAATGACTGCTTCGTACGTTTTATCCTTATCCGTAAGCATGTCACATAGCTTGGTTCCTCTTCCTAAGCATACTGGCAATACGCCTGTTGCATCTGGATCTAAAGTTCCTGTGTGACCGATTTTCTTCTGTCTTAGTATTCCTCTAAGCTTTGCTACTACGTCATGGGACGTATAACCAGCTTCTTTGTGTACGTTAATAATTCCGTTGATCATTTATGATAACTCCTGCAATTGTTGATAAATCATTTTTGTAATATTGTTAATCACATCATACGCAGTTCCTTGCATCGTAACACCAGCGGCTTTTACATGGCCACCGCCACCGTAGTATACAGCAATCTTGCTTACATCTACTTGATTATTGGAACGCATGCTTACTTTGTACTGCTGTGTTCCTGTCTCATGAAGAAGAAGCGCTACTTCTACTCCTTTTGTCACGCGAAGCTGATCAATAATTCCATCAATATCTTTTGGTCTTGCTCCGTAGAATTCCATTGTCTTTTGGCTAATTGTAGAAACAATACACTTACCATCCAACACTAAAATACTTTCCGTCAAGCATCTTCCTAGCAGTTGATTCTGCACATATGTTTTTTGATAAAAGCTTTCATCAATAATTTTAGAAAATGGGATATCGTGGGACAGTAAGTCTCCTGCAATCTTCATTGTCTGCGCTGATGTATTGGAATGCTTAAATACTCCTGTATCATGAACAATACCGGTATAAAGTGCGGCTGCGATATGTTTATCGATCTCTTCTTGCTCAAAAATAGTATAAAGTGTTTCACACGTAGAACTTGCATCTGGAAGTACATAGTTTACATCTGCAAACTTCGTATTGCTAATATGATGATCAATATTGATTGTATGCTTTGCATTTACATATAGTGTTCCTGCATCTCCAAGGCGTTCTAAATCTCCGCAGTCTAACGCAATGAATACATCATACTGCTTATCTGTCTCGTAACTCGTATGCACGCTGTCAATACCTTTGATGTAATGAAACACCTCTGGTACCATTTCCAAGTAAACGTCAATTTTCGCTTCTGGGTAACGTTTACCTAAATATAAAAACATAGCCATGCAAGACCCGACGCAATCTCCGTCAGGTCTCACATGCCCAGCTATGCCTATTGAAATGGCGCCTGATATTTTATCTAAAATATTATTTGCCATAGTTTCAATTCCTTTTTTAATTATTCTTCTTCGTTTTCAGAGTCCTTTTTCACTACGACTTCATCAATCTTCTTGGACATGTTGATACCATATTCAATCGATTGATCCATCACGAAGTGTAATTCTGGAGTGTTACGAAGGTTAACACTTTTTGCAAGTAAGCTTCTAATGTAAGGAGCCGCACTTCTTAACCCTTGGTATGTCGCATCGCGTTGTTCTTCATTTCCAAGAACGCTGATATATACTTTGGCATGTTTTAAGTCCGGTGCTACTTCTACGCTTACTACGCTTGTAAGTGGATGGATTCTTGGATCCTTAATTTCTTGGTTGATGATTTTGCTAAGCTCTTTTTGCACTTCACCATTAATTCTTGTATTTTTAATGCTATTTTTTCTCATCTAGAAAACCTCCAATACGAAGTACTAACGTGGAACTTCAACCATCATGTAGTGTTCTACTTGGTCAAATTCTTTAACGTCATTGAATTTTTCAAATACTAAACCACATTCGTATCCAGCAGCAACTTCTTTAACATCATCTTTAAATCTCTTAAGAGATTGAAGGTTACCTTCGAAGATTAATTCGCCTTCACGTCTGATTCTTACCATTGTGTTACGTAAGATCTTACCATCAAGTACATAGGAACCAGCGATTGTACCAACACCGGATG
Organism: uncultured Anaerosporobacter sp.; assembly: GCA_945787925.1. Classification (GTDB taxonomy): domain Bacteria; phylum Bacillota; class Clostridia; order Lachnospirales; family Lachnospiraceae; genus KM106-2. Next base: position 4,201 of record CALZJY010000053.1, read on the forward strand.
CTTTGAATGTTTGACGTACTTCAGAGTGAGCGATTACTTTTTCTTCGTAGATTGGTTCAAGCATACCTTTCATTGCTGATTCGATATCATCGATTGCATTGTAGATAACTCTGTACATACGTAAATCTACTTTTTCTCTTTCAGCGATATCTTTTGCAGCATTGTCTGGGCGAACGTTGAAGCCGATTACGATTGCGTTAGAAGCACTTGCTAACATGATATCAGATTCATTGATTGCACCAACGCCACCATGGATAACACGTACAGCAACTTCTTCATTGCTAAGTTTTAATAAGCTTTGTTTCATAGCTTCTACAGAACCTTGAACGTCAGCTTTGATGATTAAGTTTAATTCTTTTACATTACCTGCTTGGATTTGGCTGAATAAACCATCTAGAGATAATTTAGCCTTAGTATCTTCAAGTAATTTTTCTCTGCTTTGTTCAATATAAACTTCAGCGATGCTTCTAGCTTCTTTTTCATTTGCTGTAGCCATGAATACTTCACCAGCTTGAGGAACTTCGTTAAGACCTAAGATTTCTACTGGAGTAGATGGGCCAGCTTCTTTTAATTTTCTACCCTTATCATCCATCATCGCACGTACTTTACCATAGCTTGCACCGATAACGATCGGTTCACCAACACGTAATGTACCTTTTTGTACTAATACTGTTGCTACAGAACCTTTACCTTTATCAAGTTTGGCTTCGATAACGATACCACGAGCTCTACGGTTAGGGTTTGCTTTTAATTCTAATACTTCGCTTGTAAGAAGTACCATTTCTAATAATTCAGAAATACCTTCTTTTGTATGCGCAGATACTGGAACGAAGATTGTAGAACCACCCCAATCTTCTGGGATTAATTCATATTCTGTTAATTCTTGTTTAACACGTTCGATGTTAGCGCTTTCTTTATCAATCTTGTTGATTGCAACGATGATTTCGATACCAGCAGCTTTTGCATGGTTGATTGCCTCTACTGTTTGTGGCATTACACCATCATCTGCAGCTACTACTAAGATAGCGATATCTGTAGATTGAGCACCACGCATACGCATAGATGTAAACGCTTCATGTCCTGGTGTATCTAAGAATGTGATTGTTTCGCCGTTACATGAAACAACAGATGCACCGATGTGTTGTGTGATACCACCAGCTTCTCCTGTTGTTACATGAGAAGAACGGATTGCATCAAGTAAGGATGTCTTACCATGATCAACGTGACCCATTACACATACAACAGGTGGACGTTTTTTCATTTTGCTTTCGTCTTCTTCATCTTCTTTTAATAATTCTTCGATAACATCTACTTTTTCTTCCATTTCAGCGATGATATCGTATTCCATAGCGATTTCTTCTGCTTCTTCGAAAGAAATTTCAGTGTTTAAGTTAACCATTTTACCAGCCATAAATAATTTCTTAACTAATGCAGCACCTGGTTGTTTCATTTTGTCTGCAAGTTCTTTGATAGAGATTACTTCTGGAATTGTGATTTGTGTTACTGGTTCATCAACAACTTTTACTGGTTCTGGTTTGATGAATGCACCTTTTCTGTTTGGATCTTTTGCTGGTGCGTTATTTTCTTTACGGTTGTTGTTTCTGTTGTTATTTCTATTGTTTCCGAAACGGTTGTTGTTGCGGTTTCCGTTATTGTTATTGTTTCTGTTTCCACCGTTGTTGCGGTTTCCATTGTTGTTACGGCTTCCTTGGCCACCTTGGCCGTTTGGTCTGTTTCCGTTGTTGTTTCTGTTTCCGCCATTGCTGCCGTTTTGGTTATTGTTTTGTGGTCTGTTATTATTGTTATTTCTTCTTTGCCCGTTATTTGCTTGACCACCTTGACCATTTGGTCTGTTATTATTGGATGGGCGATTATTGTTTGTTTGTTTATTTTCGTTCATATTCTGGTTTCTATTCGATCCTATCTGATTATGTCTTGTTTGCGTAGTTTCATGATTCTGCACAGGGCTGGCACTTGCTGGTGCTTCTTTCGACTGATTTGGGCCAAATTGCTTTTTGATCATTGCAACCTGACTTTCCTCGATACTGCTCATATGACTCTTAACTTCAATACCTTTATCTTTCAAAAAATCTACAATATCCTTTGAATGGATATTCATATTTTTGGCTAATTCATATATCTTAATTTTTGCCATATTCCCACCAATCCTTTCCTGGCACAAGGAATAACGAATCCTTGTCTTAGGTGTTTTTGTTATTAATAGTTACTTATCCAATCACCTTTATGATTGCGTCTGCGAAGCCTTTGTCCAGGATTGCTAATGAAGCACGGAACTGTTTCCCCATCGCATGGCCTAAAGCTTCCTTATCCTCCATAAAATAAATTGGCACATTGTAATGCTTACAACTGTTTGTAAACATTTTCTTTGTGTTATCAGATGCATCCCCGGCTACGATTACTAAATATGCTTTACGTTCCTTGATTGCTTTTTCAGTCAAGAACTCGCCACTGGCAATCTTCCCCGCCTTAGTCGCTAATCCTACATAAGAAAGTACCTTATTCTGATTCAAGCGCTTTCAACTCCTTTTCTAGTGTCTCGTAGATTTCTTTCGGAATTGTTACTTTCAAAGAACGTTCTAACGCTTTACGTGTTACTGCCTTCTGAAAACACTCTAAGGAGTTACAAATATAAGCGCCGCGACCGTTTTTCTTACCGGTTGCATCGATTACAATCTCATTTTCAGGAGTCTTGATTACACGAATCAAGTCTTTTTTGCTCTTCATTTCCCCGCAGCCAGTACACTGGCGCATAGGTATTTTTCTAATACTCATAACAACCTCTTTTCTATTCGATTGCTACTTCTTATAGATCTTCTGGATTGAAGTTTTTATAAGCTTCAATGTATTGATCTTCATAATCTGCAGCGTCGTTACTCATACCACATTGAGATTCGGATTTGATATCGATTTTATATCCAGTTAATCTTGCAGCAAGGCGCGCATTTTGTCCTTCTTTACCAATTGCTAAAGATAATTGATAATCAGGTACGATAACTTTTGCACTCTTTTCTTCTACATCAACTTCTACAGATACAACTTTTGCTGGACTTAAAGCATTTTGGATTAATACTTCAGGATCCTCGCTCCAGTTAATGATATCGATTTTTTCTCCACGAAGTTCATTTACGATTGCATTTACTCTTGCACCGTTTTGACCAACGCAAGCACCAATTGGATCTACATCTGGATTGTTTGTAGCAACTGCCATTTTTGTTCTAGATCCAGCTTCTCTTGCGATGGATTTGATTTCTACTGTACCATCTTTTACTTCTGTAACTTCTGCTTCAAATAAGCGTTTTACTAATTCAGGATGTGTTCTAGATACAGTGATTTTTGGTCCTTTGGATGTACCTTTTACTTCAAGTACATATAATTTGATACGTTCTGTTGGTTGGAAACGTTCTGTTTTTACTTGTTCTTGTTCAGTAAGAATTGCGTCTACTTTACCAAGATTGATGCTTACATTATTACCAACGTAACGTTGAACGATACCAGTTACTACATCTCTTTCTTTTTCGTAGTATAAATCATAAAGAACTTTTCTTTCTTCTTCACGGATTTTTTGCACTACTACTTGTTTCGCTTTTTGGGCTGCAATACGTCCAAAGTTTTTAGGTGTTACTTCAACTTGAACCACATCACCTACTGAGAATTTTGGATAGTTTAAGATTGCTTCTTCACGGCTGATTTGAAGTACTGGATCTTCCACTTCGTTTACGATTTCACGTTCTGCAAATACTTTTACCTCTCCAGTCACACGATCAAATACTACTTTGATATTGTCTGCTTTACCAAAGTGGTTTTTGCATGCTGCCACTAAAGAGTTCTCAATTGCTTCAATTAAGATTTCTTTGCTAATATTTTTTTCTTTTTCGATTTGTTCTAAAGCATCGATTAGCTCACTATTCTTTGCCATTTTAAGTTATCCTCCTAACAAGTTATGCTGCACTTCAACAGCCTACGTTTTATCTAAATATTGATGTCTTTTATTTAAAATTCAATTGCTAATCTAACCATTGAAATTTCAGGACGTCTAAATGTCATTTCACTGCCATCTTCTAATTCTACTGTAATTGTTTCTTCATCAAATGCAGTTAATACACCTTCAAAGTCTTTTTGTTTGTTGATTCCTTTGTATAGATGAAGTTCAATTACTTCGCCAATACTTCTTTTGAAGTCTTTATCTTTTTTCAGCTGTCTTCCAAGTCCTGGAGAACTTACTTCTAAAATGTACGCATCTGGAATGTAATCCTCTACGTCTAAAAGATCACTTAAAGCACGACTTACGATTTCGCAGTCATCTACTGTAATCCCACCTTCTTTGTCAATGTATACACGTAAGAAGTTGTTTCCACCTTCTTTAACATATTCAACATCCACAAGTTCGAAATTGTTTTCTTCCATAAGTGGCATTACAAGGCTTTCTGTCTTAACTTCATATTCTTCTCTTTTAGTCATTCTCATTCCTCTTTTCCATATTCAATTTTTCGCCTAGCACGATAGTAATGACTTAAAAATAGCTATACATATTCAATATGTCACAAAAGCATTCGAACCATTCATAGATGGTATTGCACGAAATTTTTGCCATACTAAAGTTTATGCAAAATATAAGGAGTGGACAAATATCCACTCCCAAAAGTCATCACGTATCAAAACTACTTGTACATTGTAACATTTATCCATGACAAATGCAAGGCTTTTTTCTTAATAGAATTCCGTCCTCCGCCTTTCTTTACTTCTTAAAATACTATTAACTTTTTCTTCAGCCTATTGACTTTCATTTTACTAAAGGCTAAAAATATGTACAGAATAATAACTACTATATATATAATAGAGAGGTACTATATGAATTACCAAATTATTTCCGATAGTTCTTGCGATATTGCTAAAGAATATGTACAAGAAAAAGGAATTGAAATCGTGCCATTCTATGTGTCCTTTGATGATGAACATTATTTCAAAGAAGGCGTAGAAGTAAATCATGATGAATTCTACAATAAAATGATCAAAGACCACGCGTATCCAAAGAGCTCTCTTCCAGCGATTACGGATTACGTAGAAACCTTTACAAAATATGCAGAACAGGAGATCCCTGTAATCTGTACGACAATCACAGTCAAGTTCAGCGGTTCCTATCAAGCTGCTTGTACAGCAAAAGATATCGTATTAGAGAGTTACCCAGATGCGAAAATCACAATCATTGATTCCACATTAAATACTTCCGTACAAAACGTATTTGTAAAAGAAGCGGTCCGCATGAGAGAAGCTGGCCTGTCTTACGAAGAATGTATCTCCAATATGGAACGTATCCGCTCTACTGGACGCATCAT
>CALZJY010000054.1 GCA_945787925.1 uncultured Anaerosporobacter sp.
TCAGTGTTGGTGCGGGTGCACAGCACCTCGCACCCCAACACTTGACATAGAGCCAGAAATTAAAAAAGCCCCAAGTCCTAAGACTTGAGGCTTACTATATCAAGTTATAATTAAACTAATTCAATGATAACTTCCATAGCAGCGTCACCTTTACGTGGTCCGATCTTAACGATACGAGTGTAACCACCTTTACGGTCAGCATACTTTGGAGCGATTTCTGTGAATAACTTTTCAGTCATATCTACAGAAACAGTGTTTGCTTTTCTACCAGCAGCTTTTGCTGGAACTTCTGTTACTGGGTAAAGAACTTTAAGCATTTGTCTTCTAGCATGTAATCTGGAAGCGCTGTCTTTTTTGATTTCTTTTTGAACTTCATCAAAAACAGTTACTTTCTTACCATCAACAACCTCTTTAACTCTTTTACCATTTTCATCTTTACGAGCAACTTTTGCAGTAACTGTAACAGTTTCGAAGTTATCTTTTTCTTTTACAGCTAATGTAATCATACGCTCAGCAATTTTACGGATTTCTTTAGCTTTAGCTTCAGTAGTAACGATTTTACCATGATATAATAGGTTAGTTACTTGGTTTCTTAGTAAAGCTTTTCTTTGACTGGAAGTTCTTCCAAGTTTTCTATAGCCTGCCATTTAGCTTACCTCCTAAATTATTCGTCACTTAGATTTAAGGATAATCCAAGTTCTTTTAGCTTAGCAAGAACTTCTTCTAAGGATTTACGTCCTAAGTTACGGACTTTCATCATATCTTCAGAAGTTCTGTTACATAATTCCTCAACTGTGTTGATACCAGCTCTCTTTAAGCAGTTGTAAGAACGAACGGAAAGTTCTAATTCATCAATGCTCATTTCAAGAACTTTTTCTTTTTCATTGTCTTCTTTTTCTACCATGACATCAACTGTCTTAGCACTTTCAGAAAGATCAATGAAGGAATTTAAGTGTTCGCTTAAGACTTTAGCAGCTAAAGAAACTGCTTCATCTGGAGCGAGTGTGCCGTTTGTCCATACATCTAATGTAAGTTTATCATAATCTGTGATTTGACCTACACGAGTATTTTCAACGACTAGATTCACACGTTCAACTGGTGTATAGATAGAATCGATTGGAATAACACCAATTAATGAATCTTCATTTTTATTTTTATCCGCACTAATATAACCTCTACCTTTAGTGATTGTTAGCTCCATGTAAAGTTTACAATCCGCACCACCACTTAATGTAGCGATTACAGTGTCTGGATTAAGAATTTCAATATCTGGTCCAGCTTGAATATCGCGAGCAGTTACAACTCCTTCACCTTCGAATTCGATATATGCTGTCTTAGGTTCATTAGTTTCACTGTTGTTTTTAATAGCCAAACTCTTGATATTCATAATGATTTCAGTAACATCTTCCTTAACTCCAGGAATAGAGCTAAACTCATGTACTACTCCGTCAATTTTAATTTGACTAACTGCAGCTCCTGGTAAAGAGGAAAGCATGATTCTTCTTAGGGAGTTACCTAAAGTTGTACCATAACCTCTCTCTAAAGGTTCTACTACAAAACGTCCAAATTTTTTATCCTCAGATATTTCTGCAATCTCAATTTTTGGTTTTTCGAAATCAAACACGAAAGGACCCTCCTTATAAGTTATATATTAATTGAGGGTATCAATAATACAGCATATATACCGGAGTACATTTGGCTCCTACTCTGATATATACTCTCCAGGCTGACAGCAAGCGCTGCCAGCGGGAGGTTATATGCCTATTATTTAGAATACAACTCAACGATAAGCACTTCGTTAACTGGAACATCAATCTGATCTCTAGTTGGCATTTCTTTTACTGTACCAGAAAGTGCTTCATGGTTAGCTTCAAGCCAAGCTGGAACTAATCTAGATTCAGTTACTTCTAAGATATCTTTGTATCTTTGAGCGCTCTTGAATTTTTCTTTAATTTCGATAACATCACCTGGTTTTACTTGGTAGCTAGGGATGTTTACGCATTTACCGTTTACTAATACATGTTTGTGGTCAACGATTTGTCTAGCTTCTTTTCTAGTTCTACCGTAACCCATTCTGTACATAACGTTATCTAATCTAAGCTCTAAAAGGATCATAAGGTTTTCACCTGTAGTTCCGTTTTTCATTTTAGAAGCTCTAGCAAACATATTTCTGAATGGTTTTTCTAAAACACCATAGATGAATTTTGCTTTTTGTTTTTCTCTTAATTGTAATCCGTATTCGCTTGTTTTCTTACCAGCTCTTGCAGATTGTCTGTTAGATTTTTTGGATAATCCCATGAATACAGGGTCTAAACCAAGTGATCTACATCTTTTAAGAACAGGACTCATGTCTCTTGCCATTTGTTATATACCTCCTAATTAGACTCTTCTACGTTTTGGTGGTCTACATCCGTTGTGTGGAACTGGAGTTACATCTTTGATGCTTGTTACTTCGATACCACAAGCTTGAAGAGCACGAATTGCTGCTTCTCTACCTGATCCAGGACCTTTTACCATAACTTCTACTGATTTTAATCCATGAACAATTGCTGCTTTAGCTGCAGTTTCAGCTGCCATTTGAGCTGCGTAAGGAGTAGATTTTTTGGATCCTCTGAATCCTAATCCACCTGCACTTGCCCAAGAAAGAGCATTACCTTCTGCATCTGTAAGCGTAACGATTGTATTATTAAAAGATGACTGAATGTGTGCTTGTCCGCGGTCTACGTTCTTTTTCACACGTCTTTTAGTCACTTTTTTTGTAACTTTCTTAGCCATTAACAAACCCTCCTAATATTATTTCTTCTTGTTCGCTACTGTACGTTTTGGACCTTTACGAGTTCTTGCGTTAGTCTTAGTTTTTTGACCACGAACTGGAAGTCCTTTTCTATGACGAATTCCTCTGTAGCATCCAATTTCTTGTAATCTCTTAATATTAAGAGCGATTTCTCTACGTAAATCACCTTCAACAGTTGTTGTTTCGTCAATAATGTCACGAATTCTTGCAACTTCTTCATCAGTTAAATCTCTAACGCGAGTGTCAGGATTAACATTAGCTGCAGCAAGAATACGGTTTGAGCTTACTCTACCGATACCATAAATGTAAGTAAGTCCGATTTCTACACGTTTTTCTCTTGGTAAATCTACACCACTGATACGAGCCATGTGTATTACACCTCCATAAAAATTTCGATTTCTAATCGTCTTATTGAAACTAAATTGAATATTTGCACGTTCAACCTATCCGGGTGTCTCGTGCTGGGCAGCCGCTTTAAATTATGATGTGCCTCAAATGAAGACACATTAGATGTCTCATTCGACTCTAAAATACATCCTTCGCGAATGTACCCATAATATCACAATGTGGATTAACACCGTTTCATTCTTGCTAATCCAGAGCTACGTCCGAAGACGCGCTTGCCATACGGCAAATTGTAACACAGAAAGCAAGACTGGCTATAAATATATATATGATTTGACGTCCCTTATCGAATAAAAGGTGCTCATTCGAACTACTCTCTATTAATAATAAGCTAAGTCAAATACTTAAAACAATATCACAGCCGTGTTATTGTTATTAGCCTTGTCTTTGTTTGTGTTTTGGATTTTCGCAGATTACTCTGATAGATCCTTTTCTTTTAATGATTTTGCATTTTTCGCAAATCGGTTTGACTGATGATCTTACTTTCACAGTAAATCTCTCCTTTCAAAAAGTCCACTTGCTATTATATCAAAAAACTTTTCATAATGCAAGCGAAAATTTACTTGTCACGCCAAATAATTCTACCCTTTGTTAAGTCATATGGAGATAACTCAATAGTAACTTTATCCCCAGGTAAAATACGAATGAAGTTCATTCTTAATTTACCACTGATGTGTGCTAACACCTTGTGGCCGTTTTCAAGTTCTACTTGAAACATTGCATTAGGTAATTTTTCAATAACAATACCTTCTACTTCTAGTACGTCAGCTTTAGACATTCTAATAACCTCCTAAATCATAACTTTACTACTTATGAGCCTTTACTAATTTTCTAACATGGGCATCTAATAACTGCTTTGAAGAAAGCTGTTTTATAAACGCCGCATCTGCAACACTCATAACCTGAATATGTTTTGCCTTTTTCTTTTTCGGCTTACTCAGCAAACGAGTCTTACCATCTACTAAATAGACATATTCATTTTCGACATTTACTATTACAAATAAATTATTTTGATCATGTCCAGCTATTGATTTAACAATAGTTCCAACCATAATATTATCCATTCGTTCTTCCTTACCTATTATTTATGATAGCTTAGAAGCTCTGGTTCGCCGTCTGTAATAAGAACAGTGTTTTCGTAATGAGCAGATAAGGATCCGTCGCTTGTTGCAACTGTCCATTCGTCATCTAGCCAAACAACGTCTGGGCGACCGGCATTTACCATTGGTTCTATGGCTAACGTCATGCCTGGTACTAATTTGATTCCTCGTCTTCTTTGTTTGAAGTTAGGAATCTCAGGTTCTTCATGTAAAGCTCTACCTATGCCATGTCCTACTAAATCGCGTACAACTGTATATCCTTGAGCTACTACATATTCTTCGATGGCTGCTGAAATATCATGCAAATGATTTCCTGCTTTGGCATACTTGATGCCTTCAAAGAAACTTTGCTTTGTTGCTTCGATCAATCGTTTTGCTTCTGGTGTAATCGTTCCAACTGCATGTGTTCTTGCAGCATCGGAATGATATCCTTTGTAAATTACTCCAGCATCGACACTAACAATGTCCCCTTCACGGATAATGATTTCCTTAGAAGGAATCCCGTGAACTACTTCATCGTTTACAGAAACGCAAACAGAAGCTGGGTAACCATGATAGTCTAAAAAAGAAGGGATGCATCCGTAACTCTTAATTACATCATACCCTACTTTATCGATTTCGTAAGTGGTAATACCTGGACGGATGATTTTTTCAATTTCATCATGTACGATAGCAAGGATTCTACCTGCTTCTCGCATTAATTCAATTTCGTGATTGGATTTAACTGTCACTGACATTCGTCGTCACCTACTTACTATTCGCCTAAGATTGTAACGATAGCATTGAATACTTCATTCATGTCAACAGTACCATCAATATCAACTAAGATACCTGCATTTTTGTAATAGTCGATTAATGGTTGAGTTTGATCATGATATACATCAAGACGTTTCTTAACTGTTTCTGCTTTATCATCATCTCTTAAGATTAACTCAGCGCCGCATGCGTCACAAACACCTTCAGCTTTTGTAGGGTTGAACTCTACGTGGTAAGTTGCACCACAAGATACACATGCACGACGTCCAGACATACGGTTGATGATGTTTTCATCTGGAACATCTACGTTAAGAGCATAATCCATTTTTTCGCCAATTGCTGCTAGCGCTGCATCTAATGCTTCTGCTTGAGGAATTGTACGTGGGAAACCATCTAAAATGTAACCATTTTTACAATCATCTTGTTTTAAGCGATCCACTACTAGATCTACTACTAATTCATCTGGAACTAATAGACCTTGATCCATGTAAGTTTTTGCTTTCTTTCCTAATTCTGTGCCATTTTTAATGTTGGCTCTGAAAATATCGCCTGTGGAGATGTGAGGTAATTGATATTTTTCAGCAATTTTTTTGGCTTGTGTGCCTTTTCCTGCTCCTGGAGCACCTAGCATTACAATTTTCATATTTAATCCTCCATCTTAAATTGTGTATATATTTGGGTGTATATGTGAAAAAAGAATAGTGAAAGGTGAACAGACAAAAAAACTACTTTTTAAGATTATTGTCTGAAATATGAGAAATATTCATCATATTATGTTTTCACTTTTCACTATCCACTTTAACCATACATACATCCACACAACCTACTTCTTTTTCTAAAAACACAAGAACCCATCGCTTAAGAAAAGCGATGGTCTTCTTATGTAAATATCTGCAACGATTCTGTTTCTAAAAAACTGAACATTACTCTATTTATTTAATCGTTGAGGAATCCTTTATAGTGACGAACTAACATTTGAGATTCAATCTGTTTAAGTGTCTCAAGGATTACACCAGCGATAATGATAAGTGAAGTTCCACCAAAGTTTAATTGGGCGCCGAATATTCCCGAACAAATGATAGGAATTACAGCGATGATTGCAAGACCAACTGCACCAATTAACACGATAGAGTTAAGAACTCTTGTTAAGAAGTCAGTTGTTGGTTTACCAGGACGAATACCTGGAACGAAACCGCCTTGTTTCTTCATATTATTGGATACTTCCATTGGATTGAAAGTAATCGTTGTATAAAAATATGCAAAAAAGATTAGTAATGCAATATAGATCACTAAACCTAATGTATATTTAAAATGACTTAAACTCTTAATATTAAACCAAGAACTTTGATTTAATAAATACAGCATCTTTTGTCCAAAACTTGCAGCTTTTCCAGTTGCTGGTTGCACACCAAAGAAGCCTGCAATTAGGATTGGGAACTGCATTAAAGAACTTGCAAAGATTACAGGAATAACACCTGCAGTGTTCACTTTCAATGGGATGTGGGAAGTTTGTCCACCTACCATTTTACGCCCTTGTACTTTCTTTGCATATTGTACAGGGATTCTTCTTTCTCCACCGTTTAATAGGTTGATAAAGAAAATTAAGCCTACAATCAGAGCTACAATTACTACAAGAGCGATAATACTGTTAAACATATTAGTCGCACCACTTACATAACTAGTCCATAATGTTCTAGCAGTTTGTGGTAACTTGTAGACAATGTTGATTGTTAAGATAATGGAAATACCATTACCAACACCGCGTTCAGTGATTTTCTCACCTAACCACATTAAGAATATGGATCCTGCAACTAATGCAAGGATACATACAATGTAGTCTGTTGCATTGCTAATCTCGATTCCGTTATAATTCGAGAATCCGATTACCATGGCTGTTGCTTGAATGATCGATAAACCAACATTTAAATAACGAGTATAAGTATTGATTTTCTTTCTTCCATCTTCACCGTCTTTTTGCATTTCTTCCAAACTAGGAATACAAATAGTTAATAACTGTATAATAATAGATGCAGTGATATATGGTGAGATTCCTAATGCAAAAATAGAGAAGTTCATTAAGGACCCCCCTGTTAAAGCATCGAAGAAGTTAATCGCATCGCTGCTACCCAATAATTGGGCAACAGCGGCTTGATTAACGCCTCTTAGTGGTATTTGAGATCCAAGTCGTACAATGAGAAGTGCTACAAAAGTGAACATAAGTTTATTTCTTATTTCTTTTACTTTAAACGCATTTCTGACCGTCTCGAACATACTACATCACCTCAGCATTTCCACCAAGAGCTTTGATTTTTTCAATTGCACTTGCACTGTAAGCATTAACCTTAACATCAAGCTTCTTAGTTAATTCCCCGTTACCAAGGATCTTAACTCCGTCTTTAGGGTTTTTTACAATACCGATTTCCATTAAAGATTCTACAGTTACTACTGCACCATCTTCAAATCTATTTAACATGTCAACGTTGATACCAACGATTTCACGAGAATTTCTGTTTGTAAAACCTCTCTTAGGTAATCTTCTGTATAAAGGCATTTGTCCACCTTCGAAGCCAACTCTAGGAGCTCCAGAACGAGCTTTTTGACCTTTGTGACCTTTACCAGCTGTTTTACCATTACCTGAAGCGTGACCACGACCTCTTCTAAAGTTGTCGCTGTGTTTAGAGCCTTCAGCTGGACGTAATTGTGATAAATTCATCCTTCGCACCTCCTTACCGATATATATATATTAGATTTCTTCAACCTTAACTAAATGTCTAACTTGTTGAACCATTCCTCTTACTGCAGCATTGTCTGGCATCTCAACAGTTTTGTTAAGTTTGCGAAGACCAAGAGCTTCAACAGTTTTTCTGTTTTTTGGAACGGCACCGATTGTAGACTTTACTAAAGTAATTTTTAATTTACCTGCCACGATGACACCTCCTAAATTATATGCGAGATCAAAATGATCCATTGACTCCTATTAGCCTAAGATTTCTTCTACAGAAAGGCCACGAAGTCTAGCAACTTCTTCAGGAGTTTTTAAATTTGCTAAGCCTGCGATTGTTGCAAGAACAACGTTTTGCTTATTGTTAGAACCTAAAGATTTAGTACGGATGTTTTTGAATCCAGCTAATTCTAATACGTTACGAGCTGGACCACCAGCGATGATACCAGTACCTTCTTGAGAGTTCTTTAATAATACTTGTGCACTACCGAATTTACCAATGAAATCGTGTGGTACACTTCCGTTTTCGTCGATTGGCACGTGGATTAATTTCTTGATTGCATCTTCTTTACCTTTGCGAATTGCTTCAGGAATTTCAGCTGCTTTACCAAGACCAGCACCAACGTGTCCATTTTTATCACCAACTACTACTAATGCAGTAAATCTGAAGTTACGACCACCTTTTACTACTTTAGTAACACGTTTGATGGATACTACTTTATCTTCTAATTCTAAAGAACTAGCATCGATAATATCACGTCTCATGTTGTTGTTTCCTCCTTCTCCTAGAATTCTAAACCAGCTTCTCTAGCTGCGTCTGCTAATGCTTTTACTTTACCTTGATAAATATATCCGCCTCTATCGAAAACAACAGTCTTGATACCTTTATCTAACGCTCTTTTAGCGATTACAGCACCAACTTTAGCAGCTGCATCTACGTCGTTAGTTTTTTCTAATTCAGCCTTAACTTCTTTATCAAGAGTAGAAGCTGCTACTAAGGTATTACCAACTGTGTCGTCAATAATTTGAGCGTACATATGGTTGTTACTTCTAAAAACAGCTAAACGTGGTTGTGTAGCAGTTCCGGATAAACGACTACGTAATCTTCTGTGTTTTTTAACACGAATTTTACTTCTTGATTGTTTGTTAACCATTTTGTTTCACTCCTTTAATTATTTCTTACCAGTTTTACCAACTTTACGTCTGATAACTTCATCAGCATATTTAATACCTTTACCTTTGTATGGTTCAGGTCTTCTTTTTTCTCTGATTTCAGCAGCGTATTGGCCTACTTTTTCTTTATCTATACCTTTAACGATGATCTTGTTTTGTCCTTCAACGATTACTTCAAGATCAGCTGGATCTTCCATTTCAACTGGGTGAGAATATCCTAAAGATAATACTAATGTTTTACCTTGTTTTTGAGCTCTGTAACCAACACCGTTGATTTCAAGAACTTTTTCATATCCTGCTGTTACACCAGTGATCATGTTTGCGATTAATGTTCTAGTTAAACCGTGTAAAGATTTCATTTTCTTTAAATCACTTGGTCTAGTAACTACAACGTTTTCGCCTTCTAATGCGATGTTCATTTCCGCTGGTAAAACTCTTACAAGTTCTCCCTTTGGACCTTTTACAGTCACTTGATTATTTTCTGCGATATCAACAGTTACACCTGCTGGTACAGCGATAGGCATTCTTCCTATACGTGACATGCCGTGCACCTCCTAATTTTTATGAATAAACTACCAAATGAAAGCAA
>CALZJY010000055.1 GCA_945787925.1 uncultured Anaerosporobacter sp.
TGACTGTTGGAAGTTTAGCAGGTTGCGGAAAAAAAGAAGCACCAACAGCCAATACATCTACACAAAAAAATGATGCAGCACAAAAAAAACAAGTGAAACTAAAAGTATGGGGACCACAAGAAGATCAAGCTGCACCAGCAGATAAGAATGTAAAAGGCTATGACAAAGGCTGGTTAGTTGCAATGTGTGACAAATTCAACGAAGCTCATCCAGAATGGGACATTCAGTTTGAATATGGGGTATGTGCAGAAGGCGATGTTTACAAAACAATCAAAAACGATGTAGAGGCAGCAGCCGATGTATATATGGTAGCAAACGATCAGATTCCTGATTTAGTATCAACGGGTGCAATCGCACAATTAGGTGGAGCTACAGTAGACGCAGTAAAAGCAGATAATGATCAAACGCTTGTTGATTCCGTAACATACAACGAAAAAGTATATGGTGTACCATTCACATCTAATACATGGTTTATGTACTACGATAAGAGCAAATACTCTGAAGACGAAATCAAATCCTTAGACACAATGATGGCAAAAGACTTAGGTAACGGCGTTTACAACGTTGGTATGAAGTTAGATAACAGCTGGTATATCCCATCATTCTTCTTTGCAGCAGGATGTAACCTATTCGGTGAAAATGGAACAGATGCAGCAAAAGGTTGTGAATTCAACAATGAAGCTGGTGTAGGAGCTGCAAAATACGTTATGGAATTAGCGAAAAGCAAAAAATTCGCTTTAGATAAAGATAACGATAGTATCTCCAAATTTAAAGCTGGTAAACTTGGTGCATTCTTCTCAGGATCTTGGGATTACACTGCAATCAAAGAAGCTTTAGGTGATAACTGTGGTGTAGCAGCACTTCCAACAATCAAAGTAAATGGTCAAGATGGCCAAATGAAATCTTTCTCTGGAAGTAAAGCAGTAGCAGTAAACCCTAATAGCAAAAACCCACAAGTAGCAGTTGCGTTAGCAGCATTCTTAGGTGGACAAGAAGCACAACAAGCTCACTATGAAGCAAGAGGAATCATTCCAACAAACAAAGCTGTTTTAGCAAGTGAAGCAGTAGCAAAAGACGAAGTTGCACAAGTACAACAACAAGTAATTGCATCCACTTCAAAAGTACAACCAATCCTTAAAGAAATGGGTCAATTCTGGACTCCAGTAGAATCTTTTGCAAAAGAAGTTTGCCAAGGTGATGTAAAAGAAGACAATGTAAAAGCAAAACTTGACTCTATGGTACAAGGTATCGCTGTAAAGAAATAAAATCATAAAGCAATAAACACATAAACAAGAGGGTGGGTACCTGACACCCTCTTTTTAAAAGCAAATCAAGAATCGGAAAAAGGTCAGAAAGGAGAGTGTCCATGGCAACGTTAGGTAGGAAAAAGCAAAAAGAATATACCGAGCTTACAGTAAGAGAGGCACTTGCAAAAGGTGATCTGTTCACAAAACTAAGTACTGTAGTGATGGGGCTTGGAAACCTAGTAAGAGGACAGATTGTGAAGGGCATTATGTTTCTTGCCCTTGAAATTTACTTTATTATTTTTATGATTACAACGGGTGTGGAAAGTATAAAAGGGTTCATTACTCTTGGTACACGCACTGCAGAAGAATACTTTGATGAGGCTTCGCAAATGTATCTTATGCGTGCTGGAGATAACTCCATGTTATGCTTATTATATGGAATTACAGCAATGATCTTAGTATTACTATTCTTCTTAGTATGGAGAACGAATGTAAAGAGCGCATATAACGCAGAGCTAATTACGAAAGCAAACGGACATCTTCCAACATTTAAGGAAGACGTTAATAGCTTATTTAATGGTAACATACATAAATTATTATTATTCTTACCAATCACATGTGTATTAGCGTTTACAATAATGCCGTTACTATTCATGATGAGTATGGCGTTTACAAATTATGATCGTAATCATCAAGTTCCAGCAAACTTATTTGACTGGGTAGGATTTAAGAATTTTACAGAGTTATTCTCTTCCACTAATGGACTTGCAACGGCATTCTGGCATGTATTAGGATGGACCCTTGTTTGGGCATTCTTTGCTACATTCCTCAACTATATCTTAGGTATGATTCTTGGTATTGTAATCAATAGAGAAAAAACAAAATGCAAAGGTATGTGGAGATTCTTCTTCGTTTTATCCATTGCAGTTCCACAATTCGTATCTTTATTAGTAATGCGTACGTTATTACAACCAAACGGTGGTGTAAACGTATTATTAAGAACATTAGGAATTATCGCAGAAGGACAATCGCTTCCATTCTGGACAAATGTTACATGGGCGAGAGTATCGATCATCGTCGTAAACATTTGGATCGGTGTTCCTTACACATTATTACAAGTAACAGGTATTCTTAAGAATATCCCAAATGACTTATATGAAGCAGCAAGACTTGACGGTGCAGGCCCTGTACGTATCTTCTTCAGCATTACGCTTCCATATATGTTATTCGTAACAGCTCCTTACTTAATTACGCAGTTTATCGGTAATATCAATAACTTCAACGTTATTTACTTGTTAACAGCAGGAGCACCAGCTTCCCTAGCATACTTCAATGGTACTGCAGGTAAGACTGACTTATTAGTAACATGGTTATACAAATTAACTGTTGATTTCAGTGATTTCAACTACGGTGCAGTAATCGGTATCATGTCATTCGTATTAAGTGCATTATTTGCATTACTGACTTACCACCGTACAAGCGCATATAAAAATGAGGAGGGATTCCAATAATGGCTAATACGAAAAGAAAAATTACTAGATCAAAAGTCAATAATGTGATTGTGCATATTATTTTGGCTGTATTATCACTTATTTGGGTTGCTCCAATCTTATGGGTAATCATGACATCATTCCGTCCAGAAAAGGGAGCATATCCGACATCATTCTTCCCAAAAACTTGGACACTAGCAAACTATGAAAAACTCTTTACAGACACTGCAGTATTCAATTTCCCAAGATGGTTTGGAAATACATTTGTAGTAGCAGTATTTTCTTGTATCTTATCTACAATCTTCTTAGTTTGTATCGCATTCTGTATGTCAAGACTAAGATTCAAAATGAGAAAACCATTCCTGAATGTGGCATTGATCTTAGGTATGTTCCCAGGTTTCATGTCCATCATGGCTGTTTATTATATAATGAAAGGGTTAAACCTTTTAGATGGTCCACTTAAACTAGTTGCGCTAGTTTTACTTTATTCTGGCGGTTCAGGAATTCTTAACTTCTATGTAGCAAAAGGTTTCTTTGATACAATTCCAAAGACAATCGACGAAGCTGCATACGTAGATGGTGCATCAAAATGGCATGTGCTTACTAGAATCACAATTCCATTATCTAAGCCAATCATCATTTACACAATTTTAACATCCTTTATCGCACCATGGATTGATTTCATCCTATCTAAAGTTATCATTGGTACAGAGTCCAAATACTATACAGTCGCAATTGGTATGTGGAACATGCTAGAACGTGAAAACGTATATCAATGGTATACAACATTCTTTGCCGCAGCAGTTATCGTTTCTATTCCAGTTGCAATTATCTTCTTATTAATGCAACGTTATTATACAGACGGTATGGCGGGCGCAGTAAAAGGCTAATGTATAATTCCTATATTTATGATATAATACAATCAGGTCATATTTTGTATGACCTGATTGTTTTGGGTTAAAGAAATAATGGTGGGAGAAGTGTTTATGAGACATGGGAAAATAGTAGCCTTGTGTCTCGCAATGGTAGTTGGTGTTTGCAGCTGCAGTACATATGATCAAAAGAGCATACAAAAAGACGATGGCACATACAAGGAACAGTATGAAAAGGCCTGCACAACACCATTTGGAAAGTATCCGGAGACAGTCACATATACATTGGGGAAGATGACTGGAACGAACAATTCCAATATGCCAGAGGGAGATACATATGAAAATAATGCCTATACAAGGTATTTGAAAGAACTGTTAAATATTCAGAATCAGAATGTGTTTGAGGTTGCAGGCACTGAGGGGTATGATGATGTGGTCGATATGGCGATCGTGAATAAAAACATTCCAGACATCATGGTCGTGAGTGATCTGAAAACCGTAGACAAGCTAGTAAAGTTAGACATGATTGAAGATCTTACGCAGGCATATGAACAGTGTGTGAGTGAGAGGATTAAGACGATTTATAATAGCTATAGTTCCGGACTTATGAATAATGTTACTTATGATGGAAAGCTGATGGCGCTTCCTGGAACAAGCATAGACGATGGTCCAAACCTATTGTGGCTACGTAAGGATTGGATGGACCAGCTCGGATTAAAGGAGCCGGAGTCTATAGAGGATGTAGTTTCCATTATCAGGGCGTTCATTAAAAACAATCCTGGAAAGAATGGGGAAACTGTTGGATTAGTATGTGACACCAACCTATCGGGAGATGGTGGATATAGTCTGGAATATCGTGCAGATATTCTGTTTGCATCATTTGATGCCTATCCAAAGCAATGGATTTATGATGATGATGGTAATGTAGTATATGGTTCCGTACAAAAGGAAGCAAAGCAGGCACTGGCAAAATTGCATGAGCTATATGAGGAGAATGTGCTAGATAATAAGTTTTTGCTTCGGACGACTACGAACATTATTGAGTTGATTGAAGAGGGCAAGTGTGGATCGTTCTTTGGACCATGGTGGACGCCAAACAATCCGTTGATGCAGGCAATGGCAAAGGACAGTAGTGCACAGTGGCAGCCATATATCATTCCGACAAAAGGAAAGGACATAGTAAGCTATGCGACTCAAAATCCAGGCTATAAGTATGTGGTAGTCAGAAAAGGATACGAGCATCCTGAGGTCGCAGCGAAGATTATTAGTACATTGTTTGATTATGGAAGATATGAGGACAAGTCAGCAACGGAGTTAGAGGAGTGCTACAAGCAAAATATAGATCCAAGCGCTAGACCAATCGCAATCAACATTGACTATAGCGATGCTCTGCAGCGTTGTTATAGCAATCTCTCTGCAGTGCTTGATGGGAAGAAGGAGATTACAGAGTTAGAGATGTTGGAGAACTCCTATTATGAATCTTGTAAGACCTATTTGGATGCGCTGGAGAAAGGGGAACGGCCATCGCTTGAAAGCTGGGCGGCGTATACATCTAGAATTACGGCATGTAGCCTGTTACAGACGAAGACGATTAACAAGGTAGAATCGTTATTCTTTGGAACGACAAAGACGATGAAGAGTGAATGGTGGCAGTTAGAGACGTTAGAGAAAAAGGCATATTTAGAAATCGTGACGGGGGAACGTCCGATTGATTACTTTGATGAATTCGTAAAAGAATGGTATCGCGAGGGTGGTAGGAAAATCTCAAAAGAGGTTGCAGAGATCGTAAAACAACAATACAAGAAATAAGAACAAGAGGCACCTTGTGGAGCATGTCCCACAAGGTGCCTCTTGTTCTTTCGTTAAAATCCCTTTAAAAATTAGAAGTATGTTAGTCCTCTAATAATGTTTTCATTAAGTAGCTGTACACTTCCTGGCTATTCTTTTTCCAGTTGTTACAAATTGCAATTGCCGCCTCTTCGGTTGGAACTGTAAGACTAAGGTCGATAATGGAGCTAGTCTGTTCCTTTACTTGGCATCGTACCACAAACTCATTTTTCTTTTCTTCGTAATAGTCTGCAATATTGGAGACTTCTTCACGAAGGGAGTATTTGTTTGTTTTTAAATACTCCAAAATATCGGTTTTGATTGCATCTGAAATCTTGTTACTGAAGAATTCTAGCGTTTCTTTTCCAGCATCCGTAATTCGATAGTAAGAACTATGACGAATGGAGGAAACAGAAATCAATTCTTGTGTAATTAACTCAGAAATTGCTTGCTGGATATTGAAATAGTTTGTGTATTCTTTTTCTAATATGAAATCAGAAACCTGTGCATTCGTTAATGGAAAATCAACTTTATCTAAGATGTATAAGATGATTAATTTGTATAAGGTCAATGTGTCTGGTTGCATGTTTCTACACCTCCTTATAATACTTCCCTTGCCATGCATCTTGTTCCTTCATGGCTTTATGGATGGAGTTCAGTACTACTTTTTTATTGGCGCTCCAAGTAGGAGCTAGTAATAATTTTTTTGGACCGTCACCAGTAATTCGGTGGATCACGATGTCTGGACGGATATGTGTAATGCAGTCGATTAAGAGTGAAATGTATTCCTCCATCGAATAGAGTTTGATTGTGTCGATATAATCTGCAAGCTTCGTATGCTTTAGTACATGCAGCAGTTGAAGCTTGATTCCTTGGATTGGAAGGGTGTTCAGATAAGAGATCGTCTCTAAGATATCGGATTCCTCTTCCCCAGGGAGGCCTAGGATTACATGGACAATCGTTGTGATCCCTCGTTTGTGCAATGCCATAACCGCATCGGTGAACACAGGAAGTGTATAACCACGGTTAATCAAAGTGGCAGTATGTTCGTGAATTGTTTGCAGACCAAGTTCGATCCATACGGGCTTAATCTGATTTAATTCGGCTAATAAGTCTAAGATTTCTTCGTCTAGGCAGTCTGGCCTTGTGGCAATCGATAGGATTACGACATCCGGGTCTTCGATTGCTTCGAAGAATAGTTTTCTTAAAACAGCGATAGGGGCATACGTGTTCGTATAGGCCTGGAAGTATGCAATGTATTTGTGCCCAACGGTCTTTGTAACACGGTTGCTGTGCATGCGTTCTTTCGCGGATGCGATTTGTTCTGGAATCGAGAGCCTTCCGCTTTCTGCAAAGTCTCCAGAACCACCTTCGCTACAGAAGATGCAACCACCTCGGCTGATTTTCCCGTCTCGGTTGGGACAGGTCATTCCGCCGTTTAAGGACAGTTTATAAACCTTTTCATGGTACTGTTGTTTTAAAAAGTAATTTAATGACTGATAGGGCTTGTCTCCCCATAATTTCGTTGTATCCAAGAAAAACCTCTTTCTATGTTCGCAAATAAAAAACAGTTCAATTAGTATCGTTTAATATGATGTTTGACGGCCTCACTAACAACCGTTGCGATGCGCTCGTCAAAAGGCTGTGGCATGATGTTGTCTTCGTTTAATT
Source organism: uncultured Anaerosporobacter sp. (assembly GCA_945787925.1). Classification (GTDB taxonomy): domain Bacteria; phylum Bacillota; class Clostridia; order Lachnospirales; family Lachnospiraceae; genus KM106-2. The sequence goes on from CALZJY010000055.1 coordinate 7,108, forward strand.
CTCTATCATCAACTAAATTAGCAATCGCTTCCGCGGCAGCTAACTTCATCTCCTCGGTAATTTGAGAAGCCCTTCCTTCTAGAGCTCCTTTAAAGATTCCAGGAAATGCAACGATGTTATTGACTTGGTTTGGAAAATCAGAACGCCCTGTTCCTACGATCCGTGCGCCTGCCTCTTTTGCAAGGTCGGGCATGATTTCGGGTACAGGATTTGCCATCGCAAATAAGATTGCGTCCTGGTTCATGGAAGATACCATGTCCTTCGTCACGATGTTTGGAGCGCTTACGCCGATAAAGATGTCTGCACCCTTCATGGCATCGGCTAAGAGTCCCGTTTCCCCGTTGGGATTTGTGACTTTCATGATTTCTTCATGTGCCCATGTAAGTCCATCATTTCCTTCTTGTAAAATACCTGATTTGTCACACATAATGATGTTTTGGAATCCATAGTTGAGAAGAAGCTTGCAGATGGCGATTCCTGCAGAACCGGCGCCATTGATGACTACTTTGCAGGTTTCTTTTTGTTTCTTTACAAGCTTTAGAGAGTTGATGATTCCGGCTAGTACTACGATGGCAGTACCATGTTGGTCATCGTGGAAGACAGGAATGTCTAGTAACTCCTTTAATCTAGATTCAATCTCAAAGCAGCGAGGGGCGCTGATATCCTCAAGATTGATTCCGCCAAAGGCAGGAGCGATCGTTACGATTGTCTTGATGATTTCCTCTGTATCCTGAGTATCCAGGCAGATGGGAAATGCATTCACTCCACCAAACTCTTTGAATAATACGGCTTTTCCTTCCATGACGGGCATTGCAGCGTGGGGCCCAATGTTGCCAAGGCCAAGCACGGCACTGCCATCTGAAATTACGGCAACCGTATTACTTTTTATGGTATACGTATAAGCAGCTTCTTTATCTTTTGCAATCTCCTTGCATGGTTCTGCAACGCCAGGAGTGTAAGCAAGAGCGAGATCTTCCCGGGACTTCACGTTGCATTTGGAAGTGGTAGTAAGCTTTCCTCCCCATTGTTTGTGAAGGGATAACGCACGTTCATTGGTCGTCATAGTAATCACCTAGTCCTCTTTTTTATTATTTGCTTTTGAACATGCTCTCCTGAGCATAAGAATGCTTATGAGACATGCTGCATACGTATTATTTCCTATTATATGTTAACTTTAACCAGAGTCTAACATAACTAATCATATCATTGGCATGTAATGAAATCAAGGTGGAAAATAGTTTTCAAAAATACTTTTCAAGATGTTTTCCAAGGTGTATAATATAGTCTCAGTAAGGTAATAAGTTATATATCACAGTTGGTTATATTCTTAGAGATACATACGTATATCTCAGTGTGGGAAGTTCTCGCCATAATATACTTTAGTCTGAATGGTTCTAGTGTAATATCGTCTAATATCTTAATAAGAATCCAAAACATATTTGAAAAATTAACATGGATAAAAAACAACAAAAACAGTAGGGAGTTTTTGTGTAAAGGAGTAATGTATGAATAAACAATATGAAGCAATGTCTCTTGTATCTTTAAAGGAAATTGCAAAAGATAAGGGATTAAAAAATATTTCATCGTTAAGAAAACAGGAATTGATTGATAAATTAGTAGCATTTGATGCAGAAAATCATGCGGTTGCAGCAAAAGAAGAGGTAGTGCCACAAGTGAAACAGGATTCTAGACAAGAGGTAAGACAAGCAAGCATAGAACAGGCTGTTCATACAGAAAATTCAGGAAAATCCATAGCAGGCCATGGTTCCACGAATGGAACTTCGATGCATAAAGAACGAAATAATCATAATACTAACACTATGAATCGTGATTTGGAACAACTCGATAGTGGGGTAATCAAACAAGGAATCCTTGAAGTATTGCCAGATGGATATGGATTCATCCGTTGTGACAACTATCTTCCTGGGGAGAATGATGTGTATGTTTCTCCGGCACAGATTCGTAGGTTTAATTTAAAGACTGGCGATATCGTAGAGGGAAATATCCGAATCAAGAGCCAGAATGAAAAGTTTGGAGCATTGCTATATGTGAAGTCGGTCAATGGATTTGCACCAGCAGAAGCGGCAAGAAGAAAGAAATTCGAAGACCTGACTCCAATCTTTCCAAATGAACGTATCCGTCTTGAAACGCCAGGAGCACCTGTTTCCATGCGTATGATGGACTTAATCAGTCCAATCGGTAAGGGGCAACGTGGGATGATCGTATCCCAGCCAAAGACTGGTAAGACCACACTATTAAAGCAGGTGGCAAAAGCGATTACGAAAAACCATCCAGAGATGAATATGATCATCCTATTAATCGATGAACGACCAGAGGAAGTAACGGATATCAAGGAGTCCATCGAGGGAGATCATGTAGAGGTCATCTACTCTACGTTTGATGAACTTCCAGA
>CALZJY010000056.1 GCA_945787925.1 uncultured Anaerosporobacter sp.
TTGCGACAGGAAAAGGAATCTTGGCAGATAAGATTGTGGATGTCGCACAGAAGGAAGGGGTTCCCGTGCATGAGGATGCACCACTAGCGAATACCCTTTCCAAATTGGAGATTGGAGAATACATTCCCAAAGAACTATATAGCGTAGTTGCAGAAGTTTTAGTATATGTAGACCAGATGGATCATATAAAGAAAAAACTCAATTGGAAAAAGTAGAATCGAGGGATGATATGTATAATAAGCGTGTAATCGGTAATGACAAAGAGCAACTGGTAGCAGCCTATTTAAAAGAACGAGGGTATGAAATCCTTTGTTCCAACTATTTTTGCAGGACAGGCGAACTTGACCTGATTGCAAAGGATGGGAACTATCTTGTATTTATTGAGGTGAAATTCCGTAGTAATATAAAGAATGGCTATCCAGAAGAGGCCATTACACGCCGAAAGATGCACTCGATGATTAAAACTGCAAATCAATACCTATTAAGACATGGCCTATCCTTTGATACACCATGTCGTTTTGATGTTGTCGTGGTTCTAGGCGATACCATCAAAGTATATCAAAACGCCTTTAGTATAGAAGAAGGCTATCTCTTTTGAAAGGCAGGAGACAATGAAAGAATATAATCCAATGGAACTTTTTGATCTTACGAAGGATACCCTCCATTATAAGAGTCAAAATTCTGTTTATAATATAAAGTATAATGCAGATGATGCACATGCATTACTTAATACAGAGCATGGTACGCCATTTCTGCATTTTGAAGCATTAGATGCGATTCCATGTATCCGTCATGGATTTTCAACTCGTCTTGGCGGTGTAAGTACTGGAGACTTTACGACATTAAACCTTAGCTTTGCAAGAGGAGACGATGAAGAAGCCGTACACCAGAACTATGAACGAATTTTAAAATCTATGGATATGAAAGAAAACCGTTTGGCGTTTTCAGACCAAGTACACGACACGATTATCCACCGTGTTACGTTAGAGGATACGTATGCGTCTCATCAATATGAGAAAAAACTAGTTGGCATCGACGGATTAATTACCAACGAGAAAAATGTCACGCTAGTGACTTCTTACGCAGACTGTGTTCCATTATATTTTGTTGACCCAGTGAAAAAGGCGATTGGTTTAAGCCATTCTGGATGGAAGGGAACGGTAGGCAAGATTGGCAAGAAGACCGTTGAAGCAATGGTGAGGGAGTTTGGGTCAGAAAAAGAAGATATCATTTGTGTGATTGGACCAAGCATTTGTTTTGACTGTTATGAAATCAGCAAGGATGTTGCAGACGAGTTTATGGTTAATTTTACAAATGAAATAACTAGCAAAATATTGTATGATAAAGGAAACGGGAAATATCAGTTGGACCTTTGGCTGACAAATAAATATATATTGATGGAAGCCGGAATTCCAGAAGAGAATATTACAAATTCCAACCTGTGCACGTGCTGCAATCATACATTGCTATTTTCCCATCGTGCCAGTCAAGGAAAACGAGGTAATCTGGCAGCCTTTTTAAGTCTGGCAGAGTAAGCTATACATTCAGATGTATCAGGAGGAAGAAATGAGTTTAAAAGGACACGTAATTACAAAAGTACAGCCTGGAAGCATTGCAGAAGAATTAGAGATTGAAGTAGGAGATACTCTTTTAAGAATAAATAATCAAGAAATCAAAGACGTTTTTGACTATCATTATTTAATCAATGACGAGTATCTAGATGTCCTTATCATGAAACAAAATAGGGAAGAATGGGAACTTGAAATTGAAAAAGATTATGAGGAAGACTTAGGAATCGAATTTGGCGAAAGCCTAATGGATAGCTATAGTTCTTGCCGTAACAAATGTATTTTCTGTTTTATTGATCAAAATCCAGAAGGCATGCGTGAGACAATTTACTTTAAGGATGATGATGCAAGATTATCCTTCTTACAAGGAAACTACATCACGCTTACGAACATGTCAGCAGAAGATATTGATCGTATCATTCTTTATAAATTAGCACCAATCAATATTTCTGTGCATACTACGAATCCAGAACTTCGCAAGAAGATGTTAAACAACCGATTTGCAGGAGATGCATTAGAGAAGATTCAAAGGCTATACGAAGGCGGAATCGATATGAATTCCCAAATCGTGCTTTGTAAAGGAATAAATGATGGGGAAGAGCTTGACAGAACCATTGCAGATCTTGGCGCAATGCAGCCGCAGATGATGAGTTTATCTGTAGTACCACTTGGTAAGACCAAGTTCCGTGAAGGTTTAGAGCAGATTCCATCCTTTACAAAAGAAGATGCAAGGGAAGTACTTGCACAAATTCACAAATGGCAGGAAAAATTTCTAAAAGAATATGGAACAAGATTTGTATTTGCCAGTGACGAATGGTATATCAAGGCAGGATATGATCTTCCTGAGGAAGATTACTATGAAGGATACGGCCAAATCGAAAATGGTGTCGGCATGGTGCGTTCCCTTTATGATGAAGTAGTAAACTATCTAGAAGAAATCGAAGGCGATGATCGTAAGAAAAAGGTATCCATTGCAACTGGATTCTTAGCGAGCGAAACAATTAAAACACTTGCTGGCAAGGTGAATGAGAAGTTTCCTAATATGGAAATCAACGTATACCCAATCCGTAACGATTTCTTTGGTCCAGAGATTACAGTAGCAGGGCTTACTACTGCAGGCGATATCATCAATCAGTTAAAAGACATCGATCTTGGTGACTATCTGATCCTTCCAAGCGTAATGCTTCGTAGTGGGGAAGATGTATTGTTAGATGATCTTACTACAAAAGATATCCAAAATGCTTTACAAACCGATATCCGTATTGTACAATCAGACGGAAAGTCATTTGTTGAGACAATTATTAACAACGAATAAGGAGAAAACAATGAGTAAACCAATAGTAGCGATTGTGGGGCGTCCAAACGTTGGAAAATCCACTTTATTCAATACTCTTGCTGGAGAAAAAATCTCTATTGTTAAAGATACTCCAGGTGTAACAAGAGACCGTATATATGCAGAGGTAGACTGGTTAAATTACCAATTTACCCTAATCGATACAGGTGGTATCGAACCAAAAACTGACGATTTAATCTTATCACATATGAGACAACAAGCAGAAATCGCAATTGATACGGCAGACGTAATCATGTTTGTAGTAGACGTAAGACAAGGTCTTGTAGATTCCGATTTCCAAGTAGCAAACATGCTTCGTAAATCTCACAAACCAGTTGTCTTAGTAGTAAACAAAGTAGATAACTTTGATAAGTTCATGCCAGACGTATATGAATTCTACAACCTAGGAATTGGCGATCCATTCCCAGTTAGTGCGTCTTCTAAATTAGGTCTTGGTGATATGCTGGATGAAGTTGCAAAACACTTCAACCTTGAAAAACTTGCAGAAGAGGAAGAAGATGAAAGACCACGCATTGCCATCGTTGGTAAACCAAACGTAGGTAAATCTTCCCTTATCAATAAATTACTTGGAGAAGAACGTGTAATCGTTTCTAATATTGCAGGTACAACTCGTGATGCAGTAGATACTCCAGTTGTTTATAATGGAAAAGAATATGTATTTATCGATACAGCAGGTCTTCGCCGTAAGAACAAGATCAAAGAAGAATTAGAAAGATACAGTATCATCCGTACTGTAACAGCGGTAGAACGTGCCGACGTTGTTATGATCGTAATCGATGCAGAAGAAGGTGTAACGGAACAAGATGCAAAGATTGCGGGTATTGCACATGAACGTGGTAAAGGTATCATCATTGCTGTAAACAAATGGGATGCGATTGAAAAGAACGATAAAACAATCTACAAATATACACAAGAAATTCGTGACGTATTATCTTTCATGCCTTATGCAGAAATTATGTTCATTTCCGCTAAGACTGGACAACGAGTATTCAAAATGTTCGATATCATCGAAACTGTAATTCAAAATAACTCGTTACGTATTGCTACAGGTGTATTAAACGAAATCATGATGGAAGCGACTGCAATGCATCAGCCACCATCAGACAAAGGTAAGAGATTAAAACTTTACTATATTACACAAGTTGCTGTTAAGCCTCCAACATTTGTAATCTTCGTAAATGACAAGCAGCTTATGCATTACTCATATACAAGATACATCGAAAATAAAATTCGTGAAGCATTCGGTTTTGCAGGTACTTCACTGAAATTTATTATTCGTGAAAGAAAGGGCGAGGAATAAATATGATATCAGAAATCGTGATATGTCTAATTGTTGGATATTGTTTCGGCTGTTTTTCTACTGGTTACTTCTATGGGAAGACAAAACATATCGATGTACGTGAACATGGAAGCGGAAACATTGGTTCTACCAATGCGCTTCGAACATTAGGTATAAAAGCGGGTATCATAACACTTCTTGGCGATGTTGCAAAATGCTTGATACCGGCAATCATCTTAAGTCAGGTATTCAAAGGAGGAGCGTTAGGTTACGACTTAACGATCCTCTATACTGGACTAGGTGTAGTACTTGGCCACAATTTCCCATTCTGGTTAAAATTCAAAGGCGGAAAGGGCATTGCGGCCATGTCCGGTGTCATCATTTTGTTTAGTTTAAAATTAACCGCAATTGATATTGTCATCTTTGTTGCTATCGTCTACCTTACAAAATATGTTTCCTTAGGTTCACTGATAGTATCAGCAAGTCTTCCACTGTATGCAGCTATTGCGTGTAAAGGATCCTCTGATTATATACATATAATCATTGTATGTAGTATTTTCACAGTGTTAGCGTTTTATAAGCATCGTGCAAATATTGTGCGTTTATTAAATGGAACAGAAAATAAGCTGGGACAAAGAGCGGAGTAGTAAGGAGGTTACCATGAGTAAAATTGGTATTATTGGCGCAGGAAGTTGGGGAACTTCATTAGCGATCGTATTAGCGAGCAAAGGATACGAAGTAATGCTTTGGTCCGTTCTGGAATCTGAGGTTGAGTTATTAAAGACAGAACGTGAGCACATTCACCGCCTTCCAGGTGTGAAGCTTCCAGACAACATCATAATTACTTCAGACCTTGAAGAAACATGTACAGGAAAAGATCTTTTAGTATTAGCAGTGGCGTCACCATATGTTCGTCAAACTGCAAAATCTATGAATCCATTTGTAAAAGATGGACAAATTGTTGTGAATGTAGCAAAAGGTATTGAAGAAGCTACTCTTTATACATTATCTGAAGTAATTGAAGAGGAACTTCCAATGGCCGATGTTGCAGTTCTAAGTGGTCCAAGTCATGCTGAAGAGGTTTGCAAAGGCATTCCAACGACATGCGTAGCAGGGGCAAAAACAAAGGAAACAGCAACATTTATCCAAGATATCTTTATGACAGATACTTTCCGTGTATATACAAGCCCTGATATTATTAGTATCGAGCTTGGTGGATCTTTAAAGAATGTAATCGCACTTGCAGCTGGTATCACTGATGGATTAGGATTCGGAGATAATACAAAAGCTGCCTTAATGACAAGAGGAATTGCAGAAATCAGTCGTCTTGGACTTAAGATGGGTGGTTCTTTAGAAACATTCTCTGGATTATCTGGAATTGGTGACTTAATCGTTACTTGTACAAGTAAGCATAGCCGTAATCGTAACGCTGGCTATTTAATCGGACAAGGAAAAACGATGAAAGAAGCTATGGATGAAGTACAGCAAGTTGTGGAAGGCGTACATTCTGCAAAAGCTGCTTTGAAATTAGCACAAAAATATGATGTGGCAATGCCAATCGTAGAACAGATTAATAAAGTATTATTTGAAGATATGCCAGCTGCGGAAGCAGTTAATAATCTTCTTCTTAGAGATAAAGTAAGTGAATACAGCACACTTAGCTGGCCTGAAGAGTTGGTAAAATAAAAGAGAAAAAGCATCTAGGAAATTTCTTGTTCCTAGATGCTTTTTTTACATAGGAAATTGCCATATCGTCTTCTAACCATTTAAGCAACATGTTGTGCATTCCTCCCACAGCATAAGAAAGAAGGTAAGGAAGCGGCTTTCGGAATTGCTCAATGACCGATTTGGTTCGTACATACTCGAAGATTTCTATGGAGTTTTCATAGGAATATTCTAAAAACTTTGAGAGAAGGTGGTGCTTCTTTAAGAAAAGGATGAAGTCTTTATGTTCTTCCCAGAAATCGAAATATAGCTGTACGACGTCCCAATACTGGTGGAACTCTTTAGATTGTAGTTCAGTAGCGAATTCCATAATCTTATTCTTGATTAGAAGTTCCAGTACCTCATCTTTATGATGGAATAATCGATAAAAGGTCTTTCTGGATAGTCCAGCTTCTTGGGTAATTAACGTGATAGTGACTTGGTTGTAATCATAGTGATTCATGGCAAGCAGCAATCCGTTGGCTAGTTCTTGTCTGGATTGCTCTGTAATTTTCCAATTCGTATGATTCATACTGCCTCCTATGATACCAGTGAGCGTTTTAGGGGTATAGATAGATTGTATCATAGAAGCGGTTACATTTGCTATGGAACTGTGTCACAATAACAGAATCTATTGTTTGTAGCAGGTGTCTATTATACACTACGTATATAATGAGTAATCAGTAAATGAGAGGGAGGGCGTACTATGAATCAGGGGAGAATCATTGTAATTACAGGAGCAAGTGCATATTGATGTATTGATTAATAATGCAGGGGTTACTGGATGGGGAACAGTTATGGACCGTGAGATGGAGTATGTACGCAAGGTAATGGACATTAATTTCTTTGGACATATTCAGACAATCAAGAGCTTTTATCCATTGATTAAAAGGTCGATAAGCAATCCAATTATCATTAATATTAGTTCACAGGCGGGAACTACAGCCACTAGGAATCCGTGTTGCAATCGTACAGCCTGGAGCAATTGAGTCACAGGCATTTATTAAGGGTCAAATGGAGTTTGAGAAATATAAGGGACGGAAGAATTCAGACTTTGTAGCAAATGCGATTCCGATGCTTGAGGCAGCCTTTCATCGTGGACCTGTAACAAAGGAGAAATCACCAGTACTCGTTGCAAATATTAGGCACGTTATTTATAAGAAACGGAATAAAATCTATTATCAGCCAGGCCGAAGATTGGTGCCAGATCTTTTAGTAGCCAAATTGCCATATCGAATGGTGGATCGATTGTTCGTAGCCATCCAGAAAAAGAAAGCTTGACTAGATTAGTAGAGTTGGCTATGATTAGACTAAGAATTACCAAGTAAATAGAAGGAGTGAAATCGAATAAAATATAAAGCGGGGTGAAGGTCACTTGGATCTGTTTTTTGGAGGACATATGTTTGGGAATTCGGGCAGTGCAGATACATTACATAGAATAGTAGTTTTACAAAATAGAAAGGAAGAGGATATGATGTTACCAAAGGAAATGTTTTTTGAATATATCGGGAAGAACTGTACGGTGGAAGTACTAGAAAGCTTAGGCGATGTTACAGGAAAGTTGTTAGCTGTAGAAGAAAATTGGATTAAGGTGGAAGATAAAAAAGGAACGGCGCATATGATCAATGGAAGTACGATAAAGGAAATCGTGGTGAAATAGAGGGACACTCCAAGTCAATATAAAGTGAGTTGATTTGGGGTGTCTTTTTATTGTAGAACCTTATTGTATAGGAAATTGTTTTGGATGGAAAACGTAGAAAGGAGAAAAAAGATGAAAATAATAGATAGTCATGTACATATAGGGGGAGAACAGTTAGGGTTCCATATGAGCGAGGATATGGTAATTGAAATGATTCGAAAATACGGAGTTTCTTATGTGATATTGTCGAATTGTGATTGTGCAGAACTCGACCATTCGCAGAAATAGCTACCACAAGAATTACAAATTTCACAAGCAGAAGGACTAAGACGCTGTCTTGTATTCGCAGATAAGTACCCAGAGTATATTGGCGTAGCACCATTTATAAAGCCGAGAACAGAGGGGCTTACAGAGGAGTTTTCTACCATGGTAAAACAGAATCGAGAACAAATCAAAGCAATCAAGCTGCATCCGTATCATTCTAACTGTAGTCCAACGGATTTGCGTGTATTACCCTACCTAGAGCTTGCCCAAGAAATTGGTGTACCAGTAGTATGTCATACAGGAGGATGCGAGGCAGCAAGACCATATCATGTATATGAGGCAGCAAAGTTATTTCCAAATATCTCTTTTGTAATGGTGCATATGGGATTGGGAACGGATCATAGAGAAGCATTTGAGCTGTTAGGAAAGCAGGAAAACTTATATGGTGATACCACATGGGTGCCTGTTGGAGTTACACTAGAAGCGATGGAACGTTATGGTAGCGAGAAGATGTTGTTTGGTACGGATGCTCCAATTGATGGTGTACATACCTATGATACGGATTTAGATGGCAATCCTTCGATGTATCAAGCATACTTTAAGGCATTACCAGATAAGCTAAGCCAGGAAGCATACGAGAATCTTATGTGGAAGAATGCAGCAAGGCTATTCGCAATACGTAGGTAAGCATAGGAAGGATTTTCATTAACGATAATTTTCTCATAATCCAAAACATATTCCCACCCCTCAACGCATACACTTTATTAGTGAATATAGAAAGGGGTATTCTTATGGATAACTTTGATGTATATAAAGATATACAAGCTCGTACCAATGGCGAGATATACATTGGTGTCGTAGGGCCTGTAAGAACTGGCAAGTCTACATTTATCAAGCGTTTCATGGATCTACTTGTTATCCCTAATATTGAAGATGCACATAGCAAGGAAAGAGCCATTGATGAATTGCCACAAAGCGCTGCCGGCAAGACCATAATGACGACTGAGCCCAAGTTTATCCCAAAGGAAGCTGCTGAAATTAATATATCCGATGACGCAAAGGTTAATATTCGCCTGATCGATTGTGTAGGTTATATGGTAGATGGTGCAAGTGGACACATAGAAAACGAGCAAGAGCGACTAGTGAAGACTCCATGGTTTGATCATGAGATTCCATTTACGCAGGCAGCAGAAATTGGCACAAAGAAAGTAATTAATGATCATTCCACAATCGGTATCGTAGTAACGACGGATGGAAGTTTTGGAGAGATTGACCGCTCAAATTACATAGCACCAGAGGAAAAAACCATTGCTGAGTTAAAACGATTAGGAAAACCATTTGTTGTATTATTAAATACCTCAAAACCATATTCAGATGAAACCGTTGCATTAGCAGATGAAATCGCTACAAAGAATAGGGTTCCTGTAA
>CALZJY010000057.1 GCA_945787925.1 uncultured Anaerosporobacter sp.
CCGCCACAGCTATTAAAGCCGCAACCAAAGCCGCAGCCCCAATTATTCCAACCGTTACATCCGCCACAGTTATTAAAGCCACAACCACAGCCACAGCCCCAGTTATTCCATCTACAACATCCAAACATAAGGATCTCACACTTTTCTAAGTTTTCTATTATACTATATGTGAAAAATAGAAATAATGTGATAATATTTGATAAAAAGAGACAATTATAATTGGATATCAATCTTGTATTTTTCTAGCCAGTAATTAATCTGTAATAAATACGCAATCATTTGAGGACCGGCCATTAATTGCCCATACCAAGGTTTTCCGTAATCTTTTGGGCTTTTGATAAAGTTAACTACTTTATCCTTATCGATAAATTGGTTAATTGGTGCATGGCTGGATGCGATTACATCTAATAAGCGTGTTGAAATCTTAGTTTCATACGTAGGGTCATAGGTCTTTGGATACGGACTTTTTTTACGATAGAGCACCTCGTTTGGAACAAGCCCATGTCCTGTTTCTCGTAGTAAGCTCTTTACTAATCCATCCTTGCATTTCATTTGCCATGGCACGTTCCAGATATAATCTAGAATCTTTATATCAGCAAGAGGGACTCTAGCTTCTAATCCCGAGAAACTGCTGGTTCTATCCATACGATCTAGTAAGGTCTGCATGAACCATTTGATGTTTAGGTAGGAGATTTCTCTGCGTCTTGCTTCTTCCTTGGATTCGCCCTCTAATCTAGGGGTTTCTGCAATGGATTTGTGGTAGGCGTTTTCTGCATAGTCTTCCATTCCCAGAAATTCCGTAAAATGATCGTCTAACATAACCTTTCTCGCCTCGATATCATGAGACCATGGGAAGCGATGGGTTTGAAACACTACGGAATCATGAAACCATGGATAGCCTCCAAAAATTTCATCGGCGCACTCTCCTGTCAGCGTTACCTTATATTGTTTGCTTACCTCCCGACAAAAATATAATAACGAAGATTCTACGTCTACCATGCAAGGCAGGTCTCTTGCATCGACAGCATCATACAGATAGTCTGCAAGGATAGAATTTTCACATTCAAGATAAAAATGCTTGGTTTTCATTGCATCAACACAAAGATCAACATATGGGCGGTCTCTCGAAGGTTGAAAAGCATTCGATTTGAAGTATTTGTCGTTACCACGAAAGTCAAAGGAGAATGTTGTAAGCTGCTGCTCATTTTCACGAAGTTTCTTGGCACATACGGCCGTAACAATACTGCTATCAATTCCTCCAGATAAGAACGTGCAGATTGGTACATCGGATACCATCTGGCGAGAGATTGCATCATGTACCAATTCCGTCGTATGTTCGATTGTTTCCTTATAGCTTTCGGTATGTGGACGACTGACGAGGCGGTGGAAGGTATAGTCAGACAATCCCTTACGGTCAAATTTTAAATAATGTCCTGGTAAAACTTCATTGATTCCGTCAAATACGCCATGTCCATAGGTCTTTCCAGGTCCTATGCTAAAGATTTCATTTAATCCTTCTTTCTTTAGGATAGGATGCACCAAGCCACTTTTGAAGAGAGCCTTGATTTCCGAACCAAATACTAGTGTTTCACCTACAAGGGAATAAAATAATGGTTTTACGCCACATGCGTCACGAAATAAGTATAATTCCTGTGCATCTTCCTCTACTATTGCATATGCAAATATTCCATTTACTTTCTTTACAAATTCGGGACCAAATGCAATATGCCCAAGCAACAGTATTTCAGTATCGGAAGTCGTAGTAAAGTCATAGCCTGCTTCCCGAATCACCTGTCGTAATTCCTCCATATTGTAACATTCACCGTTATATACAATCACATAAGTATGATCATTTACCGTCCTCTTCATTGGTTGACTTCCCGATAGAAGGTCGATAATGGATAATCTTCGATGGGCTAACCCTGTATGCGTACCTAAATAGATTCCTTCCTCATCTGGTCCGCGATGTGCGATGCTTCTCGCCATAGAAGTCAAGAGGTCTGACCAGTGTTCCTTATTATTTTGGTACTCCATGTTATAATTACAATATCCTGCGATTCCACACATATAAATACCTTCTTTTTTAAAATTAACATTATTTTATGAAAAGGGAATCATTGAGTTACTATTTATGATAGGATACACAAGAGTTCAAAAGATAAATACGTTAAACGGATGGAGTTGCCGTCTAATCGTCTTACTACAACTTGATTAAATAATGGGGAGTTTCCTATGCAAAAAAACAAGACGAACTGTCAGTGCGACAATTCGTCTTTTCCATTTACACATCATTATGTCTAATAGACTTGTGTTTGGCATTTGGATTTTTATTTTGATTTTCTTTTGTAATTGGAGTCTGACCATTACACTTTTCCATGCGTGCTTGCTTGTTATCTGGCTGGCTGTCTTTTGGCATTGTTCTTCCTCCTTGTTTATAAGAGATGTCTCTATCAGTATTCGTAAAACAAGAAGATATTATACCAAAGGAGGGGCTGTTTTGATTACCTGTTTCACCCAGTCTACACATTGATACAAGCGGAGCCGCATGTTATTTATCTACTTCGGGAATGTCTCCATCGCCATATTCGGTATTCCAATCGTAATCCAGGTTGATCTTATTTTGTTCGGATTGTGAATTCGTATACTTGTCGGATGCGGATGAGCGCTCCTTGTTTTGTTTTTTGTTTTTATATTTTCCTTTCACATAAAAAACCTCCAATTCATAAAGATATGTAAGTATTGTTTACGAATTGGAGGTTTTTATTCGATAACTTTTTGCTTAGAGGAATCCTTTTTCTCGTAAGCATGAACCAATCTTACAGGCAAGCAATGCAAGTAAAGTACCACTAACTGCCCCTGCAAGGACGTCACTTGGATAATGAACGCCTAAATACAGTCTTGACAACGCAATCAATACGGCGACTACTAAGGCAGGGATTCCATACTTGCGAGGTAGCTCTTTATAAAATACGACTGCTGCTGCAAAGGATGCTGCAGTATGCCCGGATGGAAATGAAAAGTCGGTTGGATATGGAATCAACGCAATTAGTCCGTTTACTAGCTCATACGGTCTAGTCCTTGCAACAAAATTCTTTAGGATTGCATTGTTGACAACTAACGATAAACAGAGCGATATGATGCCGATGATACCTACACTCCGTCTCTTCTTAGGGATTAATAAAATCAAGCAAAGTAAAACCCATAGAAACCCCTTATTTCCTAAGTTAGTAATGAATGTGATAATAGGGGTTAGAAATTCATTTCGTATATTATCTTGGATCCATAAGAGTATGTTTCCGTCTAATTCTGATAGTGTGTAAAGCATGTGATAAGTTTCTCCTCTCGATTAAGTCTTTCGTATACCTTATATGTCATATCATTACTCTAGCGCTAGGATTTATCCCTAAAACATATCATTATCCATGTTATCGGCAGCTTCATACTCCCAACACTTCCCGTTTAGACACATCTTGCCACGAATTTCTTCG
This sequence comes from uncultured Anaerosporobacter sp., assembly GCA_945787925.1. Classification (GTDB taxonomy): domain Bacteria; phylum Bacillota; class Clostridia; order Lachnospirales; family Lachnospiraceae; genus KM106-2. The sequence goes on from CALZJY010000057.1 coordinate 3,489, forward strand.
GCATCGTTTTCTAATTCATCTTCGTAATAAATACAGTTGACACAAATGGTATTCATCAGCATTTGTAAGCGTCTAGTATATTCTTTCTTTGTAAGTACTGTAACCTCCTCTTCTGTTACCGTTTCGATTCTAGAGGGGTTCATATAGCACACCCTTTTCTCTTCTTGAATATAAAATGGATGACAACAGAGGTTCTCACGTAACTGAACCATAGGAACTAAACGTCCCATATGTGTATTTGCATAGGTTACAAATTCTTCGAGGCTCTTAATATCCTTTGGATATTCATAATAGTCATAATCATTAATCAATAATACTTTCATACTGGTACCTTCCTTTCTATACAATCTGTTCGTAACTATTTCTATTATACTAAGCCTCGAAATTATATTTTGTCAAATTAACGTCTTTATTCCCAACGAAATGCGTATTTTACCATGACAAGAACTTGCTAGTACTATAATCGCAAGCGTAAGATTTCCTACGGGAATTCCAAGGGAACTCTCTTTTAATAGTTTGATTCCTTGGGTGAGTGGCAAAAACTCTGCAATTTTCTGTAGCGGAGTTGGAAATACTTCATAAGGAATCGTAGCGCCTGAAAGAAACAACATCGGAAAGTAAACGACTGTACAGACCACATTGGTTGCCTTGACTGTCTTGCAAACGCTGGCGATTGCCATGCCAAGGCTATACATGGCTACCATAACGAAGAAATATGAAAGAAGAAATAACACAACCGAACCCTTGATTCGGTACCCATAACAAATGCTGGCTAACAAGAAGATGATTCCGGCAGAACATATGCTAAGCAATACCTGAAGTACAAAATGACTTCCTAATAGCAACAATGGACTGGTTGGCGTTACAAAGAAATGTTTTAAGATCTTCTTATCTCGATAATCTGCAATGGTAAGGGGAATTCCCATAAATGCAGTCGCGCAAATTCCAACGGTAATCAGCGCACCGAAGGAAGCCTCCAGCATCGTGTAGCTGCTTCCATCGTATGCAGGCTTACTTCCGCATAAGGCGGCAATAAGCAAGAACACGCCTGCGGGCATGATAACTCCAAAGAATACGCTGTCGATACAGCGCATGCCTAGCTTTGCTTCTACTTTAAAGACCTTTAGAAATGTACTCATGCGATTACCTCCTCTCCCATATACCATAGATAGGCTTCTTCTAGCCGCTTATAAGGGCTTTTATCGATGATGTTATCTACCGTGTCCATTACGACTTCCTTGCCATGGTCTAAGATTAGGATACGGTCACATAAGACTTCGACTTCATCCATATAGTGAGACGTCAAGAACATGCTGACGCCCTTTTTCTTTAACTGCAATAGGGTACGCCATACTTCCCGTCTAGCGACGGTATCTAAGCCTGTCGTCAATTCATCGAGAAAAATCACCTTTGGATCTGGCAGCAGCGCCAATGCTACCGATAACCTCTGGCGTTCTCCACCTGATAAGGTCTCTACTTTCTTATTTTGAAATTCGAACAATCCAAATTGAGATAGTAATTCTTCGTAATCTGCCGGCTCCCTATAGAGTGCCGCCATTTCCTCACAGCACTCCCTTACCGTGATATTGTTTTGATAACTAGTGGACTGTAGCTGTACTCCGACCTGGGAAAAGACATCCTTTCGGTGTTTCCGTGGATCTAGTGAGAAAATTGTACTCGTTCCGCTGTCTGGAGACTTTAGACCTAACAGCAGGTCAATGGTGGTAGACTTTCCAGCACCGTTATGTCCAAGCAGCCCAAACACCTCTCCTTCGCCAACACTAAGACTGATATGATCCACTGCCAGACGTGTTCCAAATCGTTTTGTTAAATCGTTTGCTTGAATCAGTGTATTCATCGAACTCCTCCTTGTTTTTTACTCTAGAAAGACTATAAACCCTTACGCAACGGGAGAGTCAATCTCTAATTTTTCACCAGCCTGGTAAAGAACTGATATTGACAAGAGGAAGATTCGTCTCTAGAATAGGTTGGGTATGTATTATTGGACATAATTATTGTAAAGGAGCATAAAATGAAAACGAATTCAGAGAACATATTAGGGAAAGCCCCTGTAACTCAATTACTTCGTAATTTTGCAGTCCCAAGTATTATCGCCATGCTGGTCAGCGCATTATATAATATCGTCGACCAGTTTTTTATTGGTCAAAGTATTGGAACGTTAGGAAATGCCGCAACCAACATCGTATTCCCATTATCTACGTCCTGTGTAGCACTTGCCTTATTATTTGGTATTGGCGGTGCCTCCACATTCAACTTAGCAATGGGTGCGAAAGAAGAAAAAACTGCGGCTTATTATATTGGAAACGCCGCTACCCTTCTCTTTACTTCTGGCGTTGTGTTATGGATGCTTGTTTGGGCATTCAATGTACCATTATTAAGATTCTTTGGCTCTCCTGAGGAAGTACTTGCATATGCAAGACCATATTCCTTCCTTACTGCTATGGGATTCCCATTTGTAATCTTTGCAACAGGAGGCGGACATTTAGTTCGTGCAGACGGTAGCCCTAAATATACAATGCTTTTCAACTTAGCAGGTGCCATCATCAATACCATCCTAGATCCTATCTTAATCTTTGGATTCCATATGGGGATGGAAGGTGCCGCAATCGCAACGGTTACTGGGCAAGTAGTATCTGCTTATCTAGCGTTCCGTTATCTTCGCAACTATAAGAGTGTAAAAATACAACGTATCCACCTGCTTCCAAAGTGGAACTATGTGAAACGAATCATTATGTTAGGAGCTTCTCCTTTCTTCAATCAGATTGCAATTATGATCGTTCAAATCGTAATGAACAACTTGCTTTCTTACTATGGAGCACTTTCTATTTATGGCGAATCCATTCCGCTTGCATGTTCCGGAATCATCGCCAAAGTAAATATGATCTATTTCTCCATCGTAATTGGTATTTCTCAAGGATTACAGCCAATCGTAAGCTTCAACTATGGTGCTAGAAACTATGACCGTGTAAAAGAGGCATACAAGCTAGCGTTAAAATGGGGATTCATCATCTCTGTCATCAGCTTTGTAATCTTCCAAACGATTCCGAGACAGATTGTTGGGTTATTTGGTTCAGGTTCGGAACTATACTATGAGTTCGGCGTATCTTACTTTAGAATTTTCTTATTCTTTACGTTTACGAACTTCGTGCAGGCGATTGCATCCAACTTCTTTACTGCAATTGGCAAGCCAATGAAAGGAATTTTACTTTCTTTAACAAGACAGATACTATTCTTCCTTCCATTTGCCGTAATACTTCCAATGTACTTTGGAATCAATGGTGTTATGTACGCAGGTCCCATTGCCGACTTTATGGCTGCTGTTACAGGCATTTTATTAAGTATCCAAGAAGTAAGACGAATGAATACGTTAGTAAGTCAATATGAATAAAAAACTGGAGTCATTAGGGTATAATGGCTCCAGTTTTTTGTTTGTAACTCAAATTAGTCTTTTTCCATAGTAAGGTGTTTCGAATCTTTCCCCATCCAACTTGGCATACGGAATGGTCCTGCTTTGGAGTATGTGCTAGGAAATGAGGATATTATGAGACAAAGATCATGTCATTTCCATCCTTTTTCACATTTTACATAGTTTATAGAACAAAGCGTATGTTCTCCACGCTCATGCATAGGGGATTGCAATGCAATTTCCTGTGTAAGAAAAAAAGCCACTATAGAATCGTTCTATAGTGGCTGAACAACTTAGTCTTTATCAACATGACTACTCTTATAATCATCTCTTGCCCAGTTTGGTGCATTAATAGGTCCTGCTTTGCAATTTCCTGTCTTAGCCTTTCCTTGAATCTCCGGAACATGTTCTTGTGGGTCGTAATTATGATAATGAGTATATTCTGGACGTTTCATTCCTTTTTTGGCCATAATCTCTTCCTCCTAATAGAATTTCTATTAGTATGTGCCAAAAATGAAATCTTAGTACTTTATTTGTCGAAATACCAAATTCGTCTTATCTTGCATATACGTACGGAACAGTTCAACATTGCTTGGACCAAGGTCACGTTTTCGAATACAATGTGCACTGGACTTATTTGTAAAGATCATATAAAACTTCGATGTTTCTGCTAGGGCACGAATTCCTGTATATTCCGTAGAAAGGGAAGACGTTGGTGTCATACCGGTCATATGCCGTGGGAAAAATGCATATTGCACGCAGAGGGATGCATTTGGTGTGCGTTTTATCGAACGTTTTGCTGCACGTTTTGCAACGGAAGACGTTCTTATAATCCATAACGATAGGATAATAAAGAATGCCATGCATAACGGCGTAATCACCCATAGGTAAAACATATTCTGTACCTGATATGCCCCAACCCCTAAATACCAGCCTAAACAAAGGGTAGACAGGATCATAAATACATATGCGTTCTTCTTTCGATATAATGAATAGCATGCTGCATTCAGATGCTCATAGAGCTCATAATCTGCCTGCGTGAAAATGACTAAGTCAGGTTCCATTCCCCATCACCTCTATACTCGTTGGAATGCAATACGCTCACTACCGTCTTTTAGCGTAATCTTTCCACAATATGAAAATCCATTCTTTTTCAGGGCATGCTGCATTGCATGGTTATTTTCATGAGTATCGATTCGGACATTCGGATACTGTTCGAATGCCCAAGTGAGACAATAGGATACAATTCCTGCGCCTTTCTTGTCCACAGCCACACGATGTACTACCGCATATGGGCCATCCTTCTTCCAATCGCCATCATAGATAGTAGCGTAGGTCTCGTCTGGTCCCATCGAATAGAAAAATGTTGCTGCAATGTCTCCCTCATGAATACATACATAACTATTGCCTGCCGCAATGTCTGCCTCAATTAACTCTTTTTCCGGATAATGATCTCCCCATTGAGATGCATTCCCTGTTTCCCTCATAAAATCTCTTGCTCTCTTATAAATTTCCATTAATACTGGCAAATCCTCGAGCGTTGTCTTTCTTATTACCATTTTATCACCTCGTGTAACGTTCTACAAGCTAGTATACTGGAATGTTTCAAGGAACGCAAACAGGGGACTGTATTAATTACAATCCCCTGTTTTTTGTTTCTTTAGTCATCGCTTCCGAAAAGATGTAATAGATGAAGAAAGATATTGATAAAGTCTAAATATAATTCTAACGCACCAATGATTGCAATGGCCGTTACCGTACGTTCTGTTGCTTGTTGGGAAAGCATACGGATTTTTTGGGCATCATATGCCGTAATACCAATAAATAATGCAAGTGCTAGGACTGCTAAGGAGAGATCTAATGCCGCACTTCTTACAAAGATATTTACGATAGAGAGCAAGATTACTCCAATCAGTCCCATGATTCCAATCGTACCGATGGTAGAAAGGTCTCTCTTTGTTACGGTTCCTGCAATGGCAAGGCCAAGAAACATAGCTGCTGCAATGAAGAATACCACCAATATGCTCGATAAGGAGAACATGGCAAATACATAAGATAAGGTAAGTCCATTGATCACACCATATAATGCGAGCATAACTCCTGCAAGCGGTGCATTTTGTTTTGCTGCTGCATGATGGCAAAGAAAGATTACCCCTAGTTCTAATGCAAAGAAAATCCACCAAGCTGGTCCATTCATAAGCGTTTCATAATACCCGCTAGAGAATCCGATGCATGCAGATATTCCAGAAAGAATCGTAACTCCAAACATATACAGGTAAGTACGTATCATTGTGCTTTTGGCAAGCATC